>JAJDEE010000411.1 GCA_029259975.1 Planctomycetota bacterium | reverse complement strand
TGATTTTGCTGCTGGCGATCACCGTGGGAAATATCTCGCAGGATGTTGGTGGTGGGCGATATCTCGTCACGCTGCTGGGCAATCTACAGCTGTTTTGGATTTTGCCGGCAACCGCCTTCGGGATCGCGGTCGTGATTGCTTTTTCTACGGGGACGAGTTGGGCGACTTTTGCCGTGACCCTGCCGCTGGTGATGCCGCTGGCGCACGCCGTCGGGATGAACCAAAACCTTGCTCACCCCGAATTGTTCATGTCGATTTGCTTTGCGGCTTGCCTCAACGGCGGCGTGTTTGGCGACCAGTGTTCGCCTATTTCCGACACCACGATCCTCAGCTCGATATGTACCGGCGCCGATTTGATGGATCACGTCAAAACGCAAATTCCGGTCGCCCTCCAGGCCGCAGCTTTGGCTATAGTAGGTTGGACGGCGCTGGCTTGGTATTGTGCTTGAGTCAAGCTGAGAGCAGACAAAGAATTTCACCACTTTTTGCAATGCACATGTTTCATTGGGACGACTATCCACGTTACCGCATTTCTCCGGCCATCCACAGCGACCTGCGACATGCCGATGTAGTTCGGCAGTTAGCGTCGTTCCAGGCTGCGCATCCAAAGCGTTTAGAAATCGAGCCGCTGGGCACTTCGGTCGAAGGGCGCGCGATTTCGATGCTAACGCTTGGCGAGGGGCCGAAAAACGTGCTCGCCTGGACGCAGATGCACGGCAACGAACCGACGCACACGGCGGTACTCTTTGATCTCATCAACTTCCTGCTCGAAGATCCTGAACATCCTACGGCTGCGGCGGTTTTGAAAGGGTGTTCGTTACATGTCGTGCTGATGCTAAACCCTGATGGCGCCGAACAATGGACACGCCGCAATGCTCAGGATATCGACATCAACCGCGATGCGCTGCATTTGCAAAGCCCCGAAGGGCGGATTTTGCGTGATGTGGTGAGCCGCTTGCAGCCCGATTTTGCGCTAAATCTTCATAATCAGCGGCCGCGCACTACGGTCGAACAATCGCAACAAGTTGCCTCGTTTTCTTTGCTTGCACCACCGCTCGACCACGAAGATAGCGCTGCCAAAAATGTTGTGTTAGCCAAGCAATTGGCCGGCTATCTCGCTAGCACGGTGGCGCCCTACTGCCCAGGCCCGGTATCGCGCTACGATGCTGACTTTATGCCGCGTTGTTTTGGCGAGTGGGTTCAGCAGCAAGGTGCAGCTACGATCACCATCGAGGCGGGTGGGTGGTCGACCGTCGAAGCCGAGCCGCTTGTGCAGCTTCATTTTTTTGGCTTGGTTACAGCTCTCGAAGCGATCGCAACGGACAGCTTTTGTGAGGTTGATCCCGCAGTTTACGAGTCGCTGCCGCGTACCGGCGAGCACGATCTGTTCGGAAAGCTGCTGCGAGATGTGACGATTATCAACGGGGCAGGGCAGGGGACCTTTTGCGCCGATTTGGGAATCAACTTCAGCCAGATTGTGCCGACGATGCGAGGCGGCAAGATTGTTGACCTAGGCGATTTGCATGTAACTAGCGGGAAAATATTAACCCACGCGGCCGATTTCGTCTGTTTACCAGGACGAATCGTTAGTGAGCCAAGCGTCACGCCGCGAGTACTTCCCAATCAGAAAATGCTTGCCGAATTGCTGGCCCAAGGCGTCACCACGGTGCTAGGCCGAATCGATTTGCGCGAGGACGAAGAGCTTGCCGAGCTGGAAAATCTGCGCGACAATTTTTCGTCGCCCATCAATGTGGGCTACTTGGCGAAACTGACCACTTGGTCCCCAGATGTTCTCGACCGCCTACTCAAAGCGATTTCTCTTGGAATCTTGGGAGTGCTGACAGAGGGATTGCCAACAGAGGTGGAACTGTATCTCTCGCTGTTTAACTTTCCTGTCGTCTCCGAAAGTATTCTGCCTGCGGCAAGCGACACGTCGGTAACACTTGCCGATTGCGCAGCACACACTCAACAATGCGCACAACTTCTTGGTTTGCCCGACCGGGGCAAGATTTGCTTGGGTGCGATGGCCGATTTGGTCCTGATGCGAACTGTCGAAGAATTCGACGCCTCAGTCACACTAGGCGACAGCGACTTGCATCGGGTGATCGTGGGGGGTAACGTAGTTTTTGACCAAGGCGAAACAACGTATTCGGCGGCTGGAGAATTGTTGCGCGGTCGAGTTGCACGTTCTTGAGCTTCTAAGAAAAGAAGTTAGCCACAGATGAACACGGATATTTATTTGCCACAATTCAATCCGTGTTTATCTGTGTTCATCGGTGGCTAAAAACCTTTGACGGGATAATTTATGCTCAACAAAATCTGGTTTGGACTATTGCTGATCGGCATCGTCTACGGCTTCGGACGTGGGGCCTACAACACTATCTGGCCACCAACGCCAGCAGTGACCATCAACGAACAGGCTGACAGCGAAGCCAGCGACGGCGCCCTGCCGCCGCCGAGCGATCGCAACCTGAAGCAGATGGGCAAAGGCCTCAACGCAGCTGCTCTCAGTGCAGCCGAAGTCACGATCACGATTTGTATCAGCCTCATTGGCATCATGGCGTTGTGGCTGGGGCTGTTGGCGGTTGCTCGCGATGCAGGATTGGTCGATGCCCTGGCGCGGTTGTTAAGTCCATGGATGCGGTGGCTCTTTCCCGACGTCCCTGATGGGCATCCGGCGCAGGGCGCGATTCTGATGAACATTTCGGCGAACATGCTCAACCTCGACAATGCCGCGACTCCGCTGGGACTCAAAGCGATGAAAGAATTGCAAACGCTCAACCCAAACAAAGAAACCGCCACCGACGCGATGGCAATGTTCATGGCGATCAACACGAGCAGCGTCACGCTGATTCCTTTCACCATTATTGGCTACCGGGCGACTTTTCATAGCGACAACCCAGCGGAGCCTCTGTTTGGCATCATTCTCGTAACGACGTTTTCGACGCTTGTGGCGATTGTCGTCACCCGACTGCTCGCACGTTCACCTCGCTTCGCGCTGGCCAATAAAAGTGAGCAAACCGACGGGACGGGAGATAGATCATGACTATCCTCGAATACATCGACCTGTTCAGCCAGTGGTCGGTTCCGCTGATGATTTTGACGATCATCCTATGGGCCGCCTACAAACGAGTGCCGATGTACGAATCGTTCGTCACGGGTGCCAAAGAAGGTTTTGACGTGGCGGTGATGATTATTCCTTATCTGGTCGCGATTTTGTTCGCTATCAAGATTTTTGAAGCGAGCGGCGCCTTCGAGGATATCAAACTGATGGCGGGCTGGGCGATGGAGCGTGTCGGGCTAGGCGACTACCGCGAGTCGCTCGACTTGATCCCGTTGGCGCTGACCAAGCCGCTCACTGGCGGCGGCGCGAGGGGGGTGATGGTCGAAATTTTCGACACGCATGGACCCGACAGCTTCCTCGGCAAAACAGCTTCGATCATGATGGGCAGTACCGAAACGACATTCTACATTTTGTCGGTCTACTACGGTTCGATTCAAATTAAAAAAATCCGCCACACGCTGCACGCCTGTCTCGTTGCCGATGCGGCAGGCATCGCTGCAGCGGTGGTCGTTGGCTATCTTTTGTATGGATAACATGATGCAGCCGATTTACCCCAAAGCTCTACACAAAAGCGACACGATCGCGCTCGTCGCGCCAGCCAGTCCGGTAAAGCGCCGTCGCATCGAGCTGGCCGTCGAGCGACTCGAAGCGTTGGGTTTCAAAATCAAACTCTACGGCGACCTTTATCGCCAGCACGGCTATCTGGCTGGCGACGATGCGGCCCGCGCCGACGAGCTAATGGCAGCCTTCGCCGATCCCGATGTCGCAGCCGTTTTTCCCGCCCGCGGCGGTACCGGTGTAACGCGGCTGCTCGACCTGCTCGATTACAACGTCATTCGACGACATCCCAAAATCGTCGTCGGGTTCAGCGACGTCACTGCCTTGCACCTGGCCCTACAAAGCCAAACCGGCTTGGTCACTTTCCATGGTCCACATCCGATGGATGGCATCGGCATGCCCGATGGGCTTAGCGAACTTACTGCTCGCACCTACTGGCAAGCCCTGCTGGCAGACGAGTATGCTAGTGACACTGGCTATGAGGTTCCGCTAACCGATCAAGAACGCGAAACAATCGTCACGATGTTCCCTGGCAAGGCAACAGGTCGCCTCGTCGGCGGCAACTTGGCGCTGGTTGTCGCTTTGATGGGCACGCCTTACGAGATCGAGACTAACGAAAATATTTTGTTGCTCGAA
Source organism: Planctomycetota bacterium (assembly GCA_029259975.1). Lineage (GTDB taxonomy): Bacteria > Planctomycetota > Planctomycetia > Pirellulales > Lacipirellulaceae > Bythopirellula. The sequence goes on along the minus strand of JAJDEE010000411.1, from coordinate 1,690 downwards.
GACGTCAACGAACAACCCTACCGCATCGATCGTTGCCTATCCCAGTTAAAGCTTGCCGGCAAATTAGACACTCTCGCCGGCGTGCTGCTAGGGCAATTTACGAAGTGCGAAGCACCACCCGATGCATCGAGTTTGACACTCGAGGACATCTTTCGCGGTTATTTTGGCGAGCTGGGCATTCCCGTCCTGCAAAATTTTCCGACCGGCCACTGCCGCGACAATGCAACCTTGCCGCTGAACGTTGACGTCGAGCTGGATGCCGATGAACGGACGGTGAAGGTGTTGGAAAATCCTGTTTTCGTTGGCTAGGTGAGCGGCAGATGAGAATCCACCAACTTCAACTCAAAGAATTTATTCTACCACTGAGCGAGGCTATTGAACCACGACGACACGACGCAATACACGAAGCAAATTTTACCACAGAGGACGCCGAGTTACGCAGAGGAAGAGAGAAGTAGACGGTTTCCAGGAACCAATTTCTCTGCGATCCTCTGCGTCCTCTGTGGTGATTTCTTGATGTAGTATTTTTGCGCCGGGAAAAAGCAAGTAATTTCCCATCTGTGGATCGCCCTAAACCACGAGCGATAGAACGACATGAATCTCGAAACCATCCACCCGCAAGAACCAGCTCGGCTAAATTTGGCCCAATTGCTGACGCCCCTGGTTGAGTTGAAAAATCTGGCAAAGCTGACTGGCGTCGATCGCATCCTGCTGAAACGGGACGACCTTACCGGACTGGAAATGAGCGGTAACAAGATCCGCAAGCTCGAATATGTGGTTGCCGATGCTTTGGCGCAAGGAGCCGACACACTAGTGACGCATGGCGGTTGTCAATCGAATCATTGCCGCGCAACCGCAGCCGTCGGGGCACGCTTGGGATTGCGCGTGCGGATGATCCTACGCTCCGACGATCCCACCCCACCAGCAGACGGAAATCTTTTCTTGGACCAACTTTTCGGCGCAGAAGTGAGCTACCACCCGGCGGATGCTTATCGGGCCGAGCTGAGCGACCTCGTTGCGAGCGCGATGGAGAAGGAGCGGTCCAATGGTCGCACGCCCTATTTTTTCCCGGTCGGTGCCAGTGTGCCTTTTGGCAGTTGGGGATACATTCGTTGCCTCGCAGAACTAGCCAAGCAACTTGATCCTGCGGAGCCGGTCGACCTTTACTGTGCGACCTCTTCTGGCGGGACACAGGTCGGCCTGATGTTGGGCCGCGTGCTGATGGGTTGCGATAATTGGCGTATTTTTGGCGTGCCGGTGAGCGACGATGTCGACTATTTTCACACGTCGCTACGCGAATTGGAGCGTGCCACCGTCGAGCAATTCCAGCTCGATCTCTCGCCTGATCAAACGCCGATCGATTTGATCGACGGATTTATCGGCGAGGGCTACGCAATTCCGTACCCGGCGGCGGTCGACACGATTCGTTTGCTTGGCCGCTCCGAAGGCATCGTCCTCGATCCAAGTTACACCTCAAAAGGCATGACCGGCATGCTTGCCACGATGAAACAACAGCCTTCGGAGAGAATTGCCGTGTACATCCACACCGGCGGTTCGTTTGGCTTGTTTGCGCGAAGGGATTTGATTGCAGAAGACACGTAAGGCGAACGGCAAAAGAGAATTTGCCGTAGGATAGGCTTCCAGCCTGTCGGTCAAAGCACCACGGACAGGCTGGAAGCCTATCCTACGG
>JAJDEE010000042.1 GCA_029259975.1 Planctomycetota bacterium | reverse complement strand
TAGGCTGAAAAACCACCACGCTTGGACGCGGCTATTGAACGAGCTAACGGTGCGCTCATCCAGTCCAAGCGACGTTTGTCGCTTCAGCCATTGGCCGACGAGCGTGGCGATACTTAACAGCGCCAACACGGTACCCAGGAGTGCCCAGTCTTTGATCATGGTTAGCGATCCTTGAGGCTGACGACCGCTTGGCGGGCGCGGGCGAGGAATTCGGTTTTAGGCTCGCCGGCTTCGAGCCATATGGGCGGCCCGAAAGTGAGGGACGAGAGCAACGGCACCGGCAAAAATTCGCCGCGAGGTAAAATCCGGTTCATGTTATTGATGTGCACAGGGATCAATTCTAGCTGGGGACATTTTTTGCTGAGGTAGTACAAGCCACTTTTGAATTCGCCGATTTCATTACCCGGGCTTCGCCCCCCTTCGGGGAAAATGATCAGCGAATGCGTATCGCCGATTTCATGGAGCATGAGGTCGATCGGGCTTTGGTGAACTTTGATTTTTTTGCGGTCGATCAGTAGGGCGTTAAAAACTTGGTGCAGGTGCCGACGGACGAAGCCGCGTTCCCAGTAGTCTTTGGCTGCGACGGGGCGTGTGAGCCGGCGGACTGGCGTTGGCAATGCTGACCAAACCAGGACCACATCAAGGTGGCTAGTGTGGTTGGCAAAATAGACTCGTTGGCATGTGTCGGGTTGAGAATCGACCCAGCGCACACTCACCCCGCTAATAAAACGGGCAATCCAGGTTAGGAGGGTCTCGGTAATCATACAGCTTCAGGAAAGCCATTCGGAAAACTCTATGATATCCAGCCGAGTGGGCGTTCGGAAGAGTCCCCAAATTGAGTTACAGGCCGGAGCGGGTTGTGGAGGATTGCAGGGAGGCTGGGGACTGGCTTGGTGATTGGGACCCGATTTGGATGCTCGGCCACTGGGAGCGTTCACTGAGTTCGTACAATTGCTCGATCAGCTTTTCGTAGCCATGAACCATCGCATCGAGCGAGCAATGCTCGATGACGTGCAAGCGACCTTGGCGGCCCAGCAGTGTACGTCGGGTTCGGTTCTTGAGCAATCGGATCGTTGCTGCTACAAAGCCGTCGAGATCGCTTGGCTCGAAAAGCTCGCCCGTCTGGCCAGGGATGACCGTCTCGGGAACCGAACCAACGCGTGCCGACACGACCGGGATGCCGCAGCTGAGAGCTTCGAGGATCGAGACGGGACTCGCTTCGTTGTGCGAAGTGAGCGCGACAACATCGGTAGCGGGCAGAATCTCTGCGACGTCGGAACGAGAACCGAGAAAGTGCGTCGTGTCAGCGATGCCAAAATCAGCAGCTAACGCTTCGAGCGTTGCCCTGCGTTCGCCATCACCGACAAGAATGAAATGAGGAACGGGCAGTCCTTCGACAATCCATCGGGCTGTAATACGCCTCGCACCGGCGAGAAAGAGTTCGTGGTTTTTTTCCGGCCGTAGCGCGGCTAGGATGCCAACGACGGAGGCGTCTTCGGGGATTCCCAACTCCCGACGGATGGCCATGCTGTCGCTTGGCACAAAGACGTCGGTATCGATGCCGTTGTAAATGGTGTGGACTTTCTCACGAGGAAATTTTTCGTAAGTGGCAAGATGCTCGGCATGCGCGTCAGCGACGCCGATGAAGGCGTCAGTCAGCGGCGTCAGCAGTCGATTGAGACGGCCTACCGAATCGGGCCAGCCGGTGCTGTGCAGTGCAGACATAATGACAGGCACGCCAGATATTTTTGCAGCGAGCCGGCCCCAGAACATTTTGTCACCGGCGCCAACAGTGACCACCGCGTCGATCTTGCGCGTGCGAAACAGGCGCCACAGTCGATGCAAGATACGCAGGTCGAATTTACTCGCAAGCAAGTGACTATGCACAGGCATTTCGCCTGCGAGTAATTCGCCGAGTGGCCCAGGTTCTTTGAGGCAAGCGATTTCGGGGGCGAAGCGAGTGCGATCCAAGCGACGTACTAAGTTCATCAATAGGGTTTCGGCGCCACCAACAGGCATGCTGGTGACGAGAAACATGACACGTCGTGGTCGTGTGTTGTTTGTGGGCATGGCTATTCGTTAGGTTTATGGTCGCTAGGTTTATGGTAGGTAGTTTTATGGTCGGTAGTTTTATGTCGGTAGGTTTGCGATTCGGTTGTATTAGGCATTTCCAGGCACTGACGTGCGGCGCCGTATCAGCGGCTTGACTTTTGCGAGCGAATCACTGATTAAATGTCGAAGTTGGGCATGCTCTTCGGCGTTGAGAATCAAGTGAGTGCCGACGGAAATAATGAAGAGGATGACTAGCGTTGTGCCAGCAATGGCGGGGCCAGCTACCAAGGAAATCGGGGCCGCGACAAGCAACCACGTTCCACGATCGTTTGGCAGGCCAAAGCGTCCGCTTAGTAGTAGTATCGCGACCAAGCAAATCAAGGAGGAAACGGCCGTTGCCGCGACAGCCCCGTAAAGTCCCCACAGCGGAAGTAGCAAGAGATTCAAAACGATATTGATGGCTAGTCCGATGGCGAGCGGTAAGGTCGCGAGGCGAGCTTTTTCTGCGCACCACAGATAGTTTTGAGCGAGAGCGTACACGCCGTACCAAACACATCCGGCCAAAGTCCAAGGGAGTACAGCTAACCCGCTATTGTATTTTCCTTGTAGAATGACATCGAAAAGCAGCGGCGCAAACAACAAAACACACACGCCAAAACCTAACATGCCAATGCTGGCTATTTTTAATGAAAGGTTGAGCTGTTTGCCGACTTGCTCGCGACGTCCTGATTCCCAATCGCTGCTAAGATGCGGCATTACCAGCCCACTAAGCAGATCGGCGAACGAGATCAGGAGCAGCGGTACAATCCGGCTGCTGTGATAGTGGCCAACTTGGATTTGAGCTTCGAGATCAGTCATGCCAGAGTAATGCATCAGCATATAGCGATCGATCACCGCAAATAGATGCGACAGTAAATTGGTAAGCCAAACAAAAAAAGCAAATCGCAATAACTGCGGCCAAAATTTTCGCTGTGGAAGCGACTCTAACGGCTGCTCTACTTCGCAAAGTGCCGGCCAGATCCAGAGGCATGCTCCAAGCGATGCAGTAAGGCAAGCAACACCGTAGCCAATGAGTATGCTGGTAACACTCGGGTCAAAAAAGAGCAGTCCGATTGCCAGACTGGCGAACAACATGCTTTGTACTAAATTCATCGCCGAAACGACACGAAACAAACGTAATGCCACCAGTAGCGATGTCAGCGTGTGATGTAGAATTATCGCCGCTAGACAAAGGGCGATGCCGCGGACAAGGTTGGTGCTGTCGTGGTTGTTGAAAATTAATTTCGAGAACCATGGTGCGCACCACATGATGAGACCAATGGCAAAACTAGTGCAGACGGTGGTCCAGAGGACCGTGCGCTGCAAAAAAGTGTGAAGATGTCCCCGCTGACGAAAGTGCTCTAGGTAGCGTCCGAATGAACCGGGAACGCCCAGCACAGCTAGCGGCGCGGCCAGCAGCAAGAAGCTGTAAGTCAGCTCCCACTGCCCGAGTGTT
>JAJDEE010000410.1 GCA_029259975.1 Planctomycetota bacterium | reverse complement strand
GCGTCCATCGCGATCTCGACTTGCCGGTCGATTTCCCAGGCGTTCGACGCGTCGATTTTGTCTTGCAAGGCGGCCTGCCGGTTCATCAGTTTTTCCATCGCGTCAGGGTTGTCGGCTACCTCGGCGTACTTGTCGCCCAGCTCCTCGAACTCTTGGAGCATCGCCCGTGTGGCAGCGACTGCTTCTTCGACGTTGCCTTGGACGTCTTTATCGGGATTGAGATGGGGTTCTTGCTCTAGGAGGCCGACGGTGAACCCGTCAGCTAAAGCCGCCTCGCCGTCGTAATCGGTGTCTAGGCCGGCCATGATTTTTAGTAGGGTACTTTTGCCGGAACCGTTGCGACCTAGTACGCCGATTTTGGCCCCTGGGTAAAAGGCCAGAAAGATGTCCTTGAGCACCTCACGCTGGCCGATTTTTTTGGTGAGATTGTTGATCTGGTAAATATACTTTAGAGACATAGTGGGATGTGAGATGTTTGATTTGAGATTGATGATGTGAAAATTATGTATTAGCTTTTAGCGGTTTTGACACTTACCACGAGAATGGCTACGAGTTCGTTACATTCTTGTCTCAGTGGTTTCAAAAGTACCGACTTTACTGTTCCTGATTCTTCCAATAGTTCCAGCCAATAGAGCGTTTCGTCGGCTTCTCTTAACGCAATCGTTAATATCGAAGTAAAATGTTTTTTCGTGCCGGCCCTGGTAGCCTCGCGATAGTTTGCCCCGATTGAAGTGCCAGAACGGAGTATTTGACCACCTATGGTCCGTCCCACTTTCGTATTCGGCAACGAATCGACCAGATGAATAATGCGCAGAGCAAACTTCTTCGTACGATCCACCATCTCCAAGCGATTCATAACCTACCCCCTCCACATCTTCAATCCTAAATCAAACATCTCACATCCTTATTCCCACTCGATAGTCGCCGGCGGCTTCGAGCTAATATCGTACACCACGCGGTTCACGCCCTTCACTTCGTTGATCACCCGCGTCGAAATCGTTGCCAGCAGTTCGTACGGCAGGTGACTCCAGTCGGCGGTCATGAAATCGTCGGTGTTGACGCAGCGGACGGCTAGGGCATCGTCATACGTGCGGCTGTCGCCCATGACGCCAACGCTTTGAACGGGCAGCAACACGGCGAACGCCTGCGAGGTTTTGCGGTAGAGGCCAGCCGCTTGGATTTCACCGACGACGATTGCGTCGGCGGCTCGCAGCGTTTCTAGCCGCGGCTTGGTGACTTCGCCCAAGCAGCGGACCGCCAGGCCGGGGCCAGGAAACGGGTGCCGCCAGACGATGTCTTCGGGCAGGCCGAGTTGCAGGCCGAGCTTGCGGACCTCGTCTTTGAACAGATCGCGGAGTGGCTCGATCAGGTCGAAACCAAGCTCTTCGGGCAAGCCGCCGACGTTGTGGTGCAGCTTTATTGTATCGGCCGGGCCGTCGACGGCAGCGCCGCTTTCGATCACGTCGGGGTACAGTGTGCCTTGGGCCAAAAACTTCGCCCCGTCGACCTTGGCGGCTTCTTCGGCAAAGCACTCGATAAAGGCGTGCCCGATGCGGCGGCGTTTTTCTTGCGGGTCGGTGATGCCGGCCAAGTCGTTTAGGAAGCGGTCTTCGGCTTTCACGACGTGTAGATCGGTTTTGAAGTGGTCGCCAAATTCTTTGATGACTGCTTGCTCTTCGTCCTGCCGCAACAGGCCATTGTCGACCAAGATACAAGAAAGCTGCTGCCCAATCGCCTCGGCCAGCAGCGCCGCCACGACCGACGAATCGACACCGCCCGACAGACCGCAGATGACGCGGTCGTTGCCGACCTGCTTGCGAATTGCGTTGATCGACTCGGCCGCAAAATCGCCCAGCTTCCAGGTGCCGGTCGTGCCGCAAACTTTGTGCAAGAAGTTGGCCAGCACTTGGCCGCCTTCGGGCGTGTGCGTCACCTCGGGATGAAACTGCAAGCCGTAGATCGACAGTTCATTATGTTTGACTGCGGCGAAAGGGCAGGTGTCGGTGCTGGCAAGCGAAGAAAAAGTGTCGGCGATGTTGGCGACTTGGTCGCCGTGGCTCATCCAGACTTGCGTCTGGGCGCTAACACCGTCGAAAAGCTGATCGGTGGCGTTGATTTGGCATTCGGCGCGGCCGTACTCGCGCGACGGGGCATTGTCGACTTTACCGCCGAGCGCCTGGCAGGCCAACTGCATCCCGTAGCAAATGCCCAAGATCGGCAACCCAAGCTCAAACAGCCCAGGATCGCACTTCGGCGCGCCGTCTTCGTACACACTGTTCGGCCCGCCCGAAAGAATCAGCCCCAGCGGAGCCAGCTCGCGCACCCGCTCAGCGGTGATGTTGTGGCGGACAATTTCGCAGTAGACATTCTGCTCGCGTACCCGTCGGGCGATCAGCTGCGCATATTGCGACCCAAAGTCGAGCACCAACACCCGCTCGGCGGCGGTGTGGCTGGGGGAAGCGGCGGTCATTGTGATGGCACCCTCCTGGCGGGAAAACTCGTCATTATAGAGGAGTGAGAGGCGAGGAGCGAGGGGCGAGAAAAAATGGAATCCCAATCTCACACAGGCGAACCCACCACCACACACAGGCGAACCCACCACCACACACAGGCGAACCCCCTACCGCACAAAGGCGAACCGCGAGCGTAAGCGACCGGAGAAAATCAACAAAATAGTTCCTTTAGCGGGCACTTTGCAACTCTCCGGTCGCTTACGCTCGCGGTTCGCCTGTGTGCGGTAGGTTCATCTTTCCGTTGCCTTTTCGCCACAGCAAGTTGCCGCTACGCCACACGAACGGCTATGATGCAAATAGGCACCATTGAAGGCCCCAACAGAGGAAATCGCAACAGAACCCCCTATTTCAAGGACATTTACGACGTGC
>JAJDEE010000409.1 GCA_029259975.1 Planctomycetota bacterium | reverse complement strand
TTCACGGAAAAAAGAAAACTCACGCAAAGACGCGAAGGCGCAAAGGGAGAAATCCACCAAAAACAACGAAACGTAGTCCAGTAACCATTATCTATTCTCCCCTGCTGTCTTTGTGTCTTACCTTTCCTTTCTTCCTTGCTTAGCGCCTTCGCGCCTTTGCGTGAGACTCTGCTCAAGCTAGGGCCGTGAACGGCTACGAATAAACAATAAGCTCTAACCGTTCACAACCAGTTGCTAGTTTTCCAATTATACCAGTGACGACACCCAATGAGAAAAGCATCATGACGCAGTCGATCACCGTTCCGCCAGGCACAAAAATCGAGCTGGCACATTTCGATCCTCGCTACATCGAAGGCGACTCGACCAAGAAATCGTCGAAACATGAAATAGCTAAACACACCGCGGCGAGCCGAGATTTGGCGTACCGACTGTACGCCGAAAATCGTCGGGCCGTCTTGCTCGTACTTCAAGGCATGGACACAGCCGGCAAAGACGGCACCATCCGTACCGTGATGACAGGCATCAATCCACAAAGCTGCCAAATCGTTCCGTTCAAGCAACCTAGCTCCGTAGAATTGGATCACAATTTTCTCTGGCGTATTCACAAGTCAGTTCCTCGACGTGGCAACATCGGCATTTTCAATCGCTCGCATTACGAAGATGTCTTGGTCGTGCGAGTTCACAACATCGTCCCTAAGGCCGAATGGGAAACACGGTACGATCGCATCAACGAGTTCGAGCAACTACTCGTCGACGGGGGTGTTACCATCATCAAGTGCTTTCTGCATGTCAGCTACGACGAGCAACGTGAACGACTGCAAGCCCGTCTCGACAATCCCCACAAACGCTGGAAGTTCAGCAAAGGCGATCTCGCCGAGCGCAAGCTCTGGGACGATTACCAACAGGCTTACGAAGCGGCGCTTACCCGTTGTAACACCGAGCACGCTCCCTGGCACATGATTCCATCCGACCGCAAGTGGAACCGCAACCTGACGGTCAGTCGAATTCTGCACAACCATTTATTAAAACTCGACCCGCAGTTTCCCGCTTGCGAGGCAGGGCTGGAAGATATCGTTGTCGAGTAGCTAGTTCTGTGTCGGGTCGCCCTGCTGATCGGAATTCAGATTCTTGCGCAGGTACGTTGCCCTTTCGATGTCACGGTCGGATTTATCGAGTTCGATTCCGGTCAGCTTTTGCAGATGCGCAGGCTGGGTATGGATAAATAATTTGTTGATCGTAGGGATCTTCAGGTCGTTGATCAGGCCGAGATTGATGCCCATCCTGACGCTCGAGAGCAGGTGCATCGTCTCTTCGGAGCTGATCGTCTGCGCGGTTTGCAAAATGCCGTACGCTCGGCTCACGCGATCGTGCAACGTTTCGTGGCTTTCACGAACTAAAAACTCGCGTGCTTGTCGTTCGTAGTCAATTAACACCGGCACAACGTCCGCTACTTTTTTGGTCAGCTCTTCTTCGGTCATGCCGAGCGTGATTTGATTGCTGATCTGGTAAAAGTCGCCCATCGCCTGCGAACCTTCCCCGTAGAGTCCACGGACAGCCAGATTGATCTTCTGTAAACTTTTGAAGACCTTTTCGATCTGACGCGTTATCACCAGCGCCGGCAGGTGGAGCATCACGCTCACCCGCACGCCGGTGCCAACATTCGTGGGACAGGCGGTGAGATAGCCAAGCTTGTTACTGAACGCATAGGTCGCTTGTTCTTCGATCAAGTCGTCGAGTTCGTTGATCTGTCGCCATGTCGACGCCAAGTCGAGTCCGCTGTGCATGACCTGAAAACGGAGATGATCTTCTTCGTTGATCATCACGCTAAATCGCTCCGACGGATCGATCACCGCCGCCCGCTCGCCTTCGCTTTCGGCTTGCTCACGACTGATGAGTTGTCGCTCGACAAGAAACTGCCGGTCGACTTCTTCCAGCTCGCCCACGTTGAAGTAGAGCGTCTCGCGCGGAAACTTACCCGACTCTTGCAGCGCAGTTACATGATTGTGCAGCGTCTTTTCGATCTCGGCTCGATCGGCCTCGGTCGTGCGCGAGATGAACGGAAAGTCGGCCAGATTTCGCGCCAAGCGGATACGGCTACTGATTACGATATCCGACTCGGGGCCTGTGCCTTTGAGCCATTCGCCGCTGGAGCTAGCTAAGTCGTCAAGTTGCATGATGAATTACGATTCGTCCTTCGCTTGCGTCTGGTCTTCGATGGCATGAATCTCGTCGCGCAACGACGAGGCTTGTTCGTAGTTTTCTGTGGCGATCGCTTCCTTCATTTCTCGTCGCAGTCGAATCAGTTGCGTCTGCTGATCGGCTCCTTGCGAACAACGTTTCGGCACCTTGCCGATGTGGTGCGTTTGATCGTGAATGTTGAGCAGCAACGGTTCAAGTTCTTCGGCAAAAAACACGTAATCATGTGGACAGCCTAACCGGCCCTGCTTGCGAAACTCCAGGAACGTGATCGAACAAACAGGGCAAGCCCGTTGGTCGAGTCGTGCCAGCTGGTCCGCCGTTTCACCCACTGCCAACTGCTGCGCCAGCAAGCGAGCCATAGACGGCATCACGTCGGCGGCCTCTTCCTCGGTTGGCGTAAGGAAAGAGTGTGCACACTGGTGGCAAAGGGGTGTTGAGTTGGGGGGGAAGGC
>JAJDEE010000408.1 GCA_029259975.1 Planctomycetota bacterium | reverse complement strand
TCGAACTCTGTGCCCGCTACTGGAAGTTTGCGAAGAGCTACTAGGTCAAAGATGGGTGCTGCGTCAAGGTATCGCCGCCCCGCAATTCTTGCACATGCGCCAGCCGATTGCGATGGCCCAGGTGTAGGTCGTCGTGTGGTTTGGCGCTATTGAGAGTTTTGATATTTTTGCGCTAGCGTTTCAAACGCGTTTTTATTCGCAAAAGTCCCCTTATTTTTCATGGAGGTGAAAGCAGTAAGTTTCTTGCTGGCCACACGTTACGCAAATCCAAGGGCCGCGTCGTTGCCGGAGTTTTGCGAAATCCTGGGATGCAAACAGCGCAAAACCCCGTCGGACGTTGGGCCGTAGCGGCACGTTGAGCCTAGCAGGCAAGCGTCAACGAGCGATCTTGCTTTTGAACGTGGGGGTCGCAAAAGTCGGATGGGTTAAGTTTTCAAAGAACAAACGGCGCATTGTGACGCCGAGGACAACTTAGCACATCGCCGTCGAGAAATCAGAGGCGATTTTTGGCCGGGGCGTGGGTGTTCGTTAGTGGGAGGGGAAATTTACCACAGAGGGCGCGGAGTTACGCAGAGGAATTTGACGCGATGCAAAGGCCGCAACTAGAAGGGAACCGCTAATCGACGCTAATAGGGTGGGATGGGGGAATACGATCAGCGACTTTTAGCGCTGATCATCGGTTTTCTTTAACGGGTAGCCCTGGGTCGCCGCAGGTGACAAGAGGATTTGTGGTGAATTGGTGCTACGAATAAGTCACACCCTTTTGTGACTGTCGTCACACTGGTAGGCTTCGCCAACCAGTGCCACCTGCGAAACAGAAACGTCATTGGGTGCCACTGTCTGGCTTGTCCAGCAGTGGAAACCGGGTACCCACTTCGCACTGCTCAGTCCCGTTTACGTTCTCCCGTTTACGTTCTCCTGAAACTTGCCCCGGTGTCTGAAAAAGATTACGATCTTCCATGTGTGGTCTCCCCGTCGGCGTAAACCGACGACTAAATCTTGAAATTGGCGATGGGCGAGATTCTCGCACATCGGGAGACCACTTTTCAAGTTTCAACAATTACTGGGACACTTCCTGGCGAAGTGCATGAAGGCGGCATGGACGGGGATAAGGGATTGATCAGCGTACATGACAATCAATTCATCCTGCATGCCTATTTTGTTGATAGGAATGAAATCGTTGGAAATGCCTCTGTTCGAATTGAGTTTTTTGAATCGACGGGGAGAGAAAATGCATTAGACACAGAGGCAAATTGTGAAGAATTCTCAGGATATATTGAAATAGATGACCTGAAGGCAACTCTTTGTTTACTCAACAATGGCCAATCACCAGTTGAATATTTGAAAGAGCATTTGAAATCAGATGGCGGCCATCCCCTTGAATAGATGAAATCCGCCCGCCGCTGTCCGAAAGTACTGGGCTATCGCAACCCTTTTTCGTAACACTTCAGCTATCTGAAGTGTTACCAATATTCTACTTGTAATACGCAGGATTATTCTGATCGAAATCGACGTCGGCGTAGCCGTTGTTGACTTTGAGCTTGAGGTAGGTGTACGACTCTTCTAGCTCTGGCTGACCACCGGGCGTGGTAGGCCATGTGTAGGCGTTATAGCGAACAGGAACTTGCAGTTCGTTGTCGATGAAGATTTGGGCTTTGTGGAAACGGAAGTTTGCACGTTTGGTGGGATGGATCACTTCGAGCCAAGTGATTGCCCGACCTTCCATCATACCTTGGCCGTGGCGAACTTCGCACTCGCTGAACTGCACATCTTTGCTGGCAACAGTGATCAACTCGTTGGTGAGTTCACGTAGGCCGAGTTTCATGATGGGATACTTTTGCCCTGCCATTGCTAATCTGCCTTCGGGATCGAGAGTAAACTTGCCCAATCGTTTTTTGAAGCCGCAATCACGTGCAACCAGTTTTCCGGGGGAATCGGTTGTAACACTATTGTAGATACACTCGCGGCCCTTTTTATCACCAAGAAAATACATGTAGACGCTGAAGGGCTGATGTCGCACTTTGATGAATGCTACTTCCTTGGGCATTAACTCTCCGTCGACGCGTTCTTGTTTTATCAGGATCGCGTTGTAGTCGCGAACGCGAGCGTCGATTGTTTGTAGCGATTGCTTTGCCATGCGGAGCGAGGGCATCAGCGGGTGTTCGCCAGCGAGTTGCGTGAGATCGAACGGCGGTTGCGGTTTTGATACGGCGATTCGCGAGGCGATCTGGGTCGGCTGACCGGCTTGCTCTTCGTGGGCGATACGGAAAATTGGCTCGACGAGTGGCGGCTCGACCAGCGATTTTGCCTCTGCGGCCAATGCAGGTGACGCGATACTGCTAGCGAGCAGCAGAGCTATCGTTCGGGGGCAAATGAGTGAGCGATTCCAACGCATAATTTCTCTTCTCCTGCAAAGGCAGTCGGGTTCCGATTTTTCGGGCTACAGGCGAGCTGCAGTTTTTTTACAGCCGTCTGAGCAGTAGGCTCAGAGGAGCAAACAACGTACCATGTGATTGCTAGCAAAGGTGGGCGGGTCTGTTTCCACAGCCTGGAAAGCAGTTTCTGTTAGCCAAGTCGTGCGATTACCTAATCAAGGTGGGTAGGCCTTTGGTAACTATCGCCGGTGACAGCAGAAACAATTACAATTATCGGTGTAGGAGGGGCTGCTTACGTAACCGGCCTATTTTTCGGCAACAAGACCGATCGTTGAGTCCAATTATAGCTTTGAAGCGTTAATCAGGAAAGAGGATCTTACTCAGATGACAGCAGCTGCGCAGTCAATTCTTTCGATACCCTCGATGCCTTTTGACGAAAATACTTACTTGGCCTATTGGGAGGGCCGAAAAGATTGTCTCGTGTTTGATCCTGGCACCGAGCCTTATAAAATTTTCGAGGCGATCGACGAGCGGCAACTCACACCGGCGGCGATTATTTGCACCCATGGCCACGCCGACCACATCGCTGGAAATGGGGAACTCAAAAAACGCTGGCCCGATTGTCCGATCATCATTGGCAAAGGCGACGCCTACAAGCTAACAGACCCTGTCGGCAACCTTTCGGCAGGCTACGGGATGGATTTCATCAGCCCAGAAGCCGACCAAACGGTTGTCGAAGGCGACGTGCTCGAACTGGCAGGCTTCAAGTTGCAGGTGCTGGAGACCCCCGGTCACTCGACAGGGCACGGTGTTTTTGTTGCGTATGAACTCTGCCCGGTACAAGTTTTCGGCGGCGACGTGCTGTTCGCAGGTAGTGTTGGCCGCACCGACTGGCCCGATTGTTCTTTTGAAGTGCTCAAACGATCGATTCACGAAAAACTATTTCCGTTGGCTGACGATACGATTGTGTTGCCAGGGCATGGTCCCTCGACCACGATCGGCCGGGAAAAGGCGACCAACCCTTTTGTGGGTTTATAGAAAAGCCTGTTTTTAGCTAGGCAGAAGTCCTCGCGCCCGCGCCTCGGCTAAATGCTCGCAGCCGATAGGTGTGTCAAAGTGGTTCTCAGCTACGCTATAATTCCCCTGCCTCGGAGGCGGGATAAAAAATACATAAATTTCCCACAAAGCACTTGCATAATCGTTTATTCTTCGTCATGCTGCTAAGGTCGTCAGGCACTGATCTAAGCGTCAGTGGTGCCAGGCGAGCTTCTCTCATTTCATTCTCAGAAAGGCAGGGAGTCTCGTGAAGAACATTCTTACACGCTTTAGGCTAGTCGCAAGATCGGCCAGTCTGGCACTTCTCGGCGCGTCGATTGTGGCGTCGACGGCCAGTGCGGCAACGCTGTTGCACTACAACTTCGGCGATGGTAGCGGAACCGCGGTGACCGATCTAAGTGGCAGTAACAATCATGGTACGCTCGTAGGCTTTGCGAGCACCAGCGCTGGGGCGGGAGTTTTTGCCGCGTCGGAAGGTTGGGTGCCGGGCGGTGGGCTGAGTACGTTGGAAGACGGTGTCGCGAGTTTTGTCGATACACCGTTGGCACTGAACGCATTGGGGCTTGGACCGTTCACTCTCGAGTACACGGCATCTTTCACGGCCCCGGACCAAGGGACCGCAGGCACGGCTAACGCCTTTGCTCCGGCAATTTCAGGTTCGGCACCCTTTGACAACTTCGCCAACCTGTTTGTTATCGGACGGCGCGACAACATCGGCCTGGAGTCACGTTTGCCCGGTGATGGAGCTAGCAGCGTGCCTGGCACAGGTTTGCAGCCATGGAATGCCGGTACGGCAAGTGACGTGCATCATATCGCCGTGACCTACACGCCAACATTTCCCTCGGGGGGCGACGTGAGAATTTATACCGATGGGGTACTCACAAGCACTCCCGACTTTGTCAGCCCCGGCCCGGTAAACTTGCCGACGGCGAATGTTGCCGGCGCAGCCGGGAATTTTCGTTTCCTTGGATCTGCTGCCGGTCCGCAAGAATGGGATGGCGTGATGCACGGCGTGGCCATCTCGAATGTAGTGCTGGGGCCCGGAAGTTTTGTGATTCCCGAGCCAACGTCACTGGCACTTATCGGCGTAGGACTTGTCGGTCTGATGGCTCAGAGGCGAGTTCGAATGTCTCTGTAGAAGAGATTGTTGACTAGGTCGCGAGTACAGGGGCAGCGTACCAACGGCCCTCTTTGAGGCCTGTGGATCATGGCAGAGCCGCAGGCCTCTCATGTTTTTTATCCTTCGACAATTCCCGAATAATTTGGAGAGAGACGCCATGAACACCATTCATCATCAATCGGGGTCGTCTACGTTGCGTCGTCGGACTGCACAGATGGCGGTATTACTCGGGGGAGCCCTTTTTGCAACTCTTAGCATCCCGGCTTGGGCCGTAAACTTGGTGCATTATGACTTCAGCAATGGCAGCGGCAGCACCGTGACCGATTTAAGTGGCCTTGGTAATCACGGGACCGTGACCAACTTTACCAATACGTCCGCTGGCGGAGGCGTGTTTAACGTCACCGAGGGATGGGTTTCTGGCGGCGGCTTGAGCATGTTGGAAGACAACCATCGGAGCTTTGTAGAGACTTCGCTTGCGCTCAACTCCGTAGCCGGTAAAAGTTTTACAGTTGAGTACCTTGCCAGCAATGACACACCTGTGGGGTGGTCGCCTGCAGTTGGTAGCAATACGCCGACGTTTGCTGATGGGGACAATGTCTTCTTCACAGGGATCGCAGATGGGGGAATTGCCTATGAGATACGCCTGCCCGATGGAACCTCGCCGGGAGCCGGTAACGCCGGCCAACTCCCTGGTATTCCACAGCCTTGGCGTAAGAGTTTCACTTCTCCAGATCCGACCCCGCATCATATTGCGATGACCTATACGCTAGCGACCGATACCGTAGAACTCTTTTTCGACAATGTGTCACAAGGCACCCGAACTACCGATTTCGGCCTCGATCCAACGCTTGCGTCGGCGGCGAGCAAGTTTCGGATAGGCAATGTTGGCTTCGATCCGAATCAGCAATGGGACGGCATCTATTCTGGCGTTGCAATTTCTACGTCAGCATTGAATCCGGGCAGCTTTGCCCTGACCAATGGTAGTCAGGCTAGCACGCAGTTGCTCTACGACTTCAGCGACGGTAGCGGAACGACGGTCACGAATCTGGCCGCCAGCGGTTCTGCTAATGATGGCACGCTGGTTGGCTTTGCGAGTACTTCGGCAGGGGCCGGAAGCTTCAATGCCACCGAAGGCTGGGTCTCGGGAGGCGGACTCAGCGTCATCGACGATTTAACCAGGAGCTATGTGGAAACGCCCCTTTCGATCAACGCACTGACCACAGATTTTACGATCGAGGCGACTGTGAATTACTCGAACCCGTCTGGATTTGCACCAATCATTGGCACCTCGGCAAGCGTTTTTAGCACTAACGACATCATGTTTCTTGGCACGGATCCTGCCGAAAGATCATTAGGCATCAACATGCCGGGCACATGGTCGGATAACACCCTCGTTGATCATCCTTGGTTTGCCCCAGTCGAAGGGCTAGGCGAGTTGACGCATCATGTAGCCATTGTCTTCGACCAACCAACCGGTCAGACAAGCTTATTTTACGATGGTCAGTTCATCGGCAACGTTAACACGCCTACTACGGACATGGATAGCACTGCGCTATTTCGGTTGGGCAACGTCGGCTACTCGTCTGTAGACGAGTGGGACGGTGTGTTCTACGGATTCGCGGTATCCGACGAGGCGTTAGCAGCGGCAGATTTTGTGTTGCCTGTCCCCGAGCCAACTGCAGACTTCGATGGTGATGGCGATGTGGACGGCCGCGATTTCCTCGAATGGCAGAGGGGTAATGGCCTACTGCCCACGGGAAAACCTAGGCGAAAAGATGGAGACGCTAATCTCGACGCCAGCGTCAACGCTGCCGATCTCGCGATCTGGATCGACAAGTTCGGAGTCCCAATTCCGGCCGTTAGTGCGTCAACCTCAGTTCCCGAGCCAACGTCGGCTCTGTTAGCTCTGATCGCAGTTATGTTTGGGGCGACCCAGCGAAGGTGCTAGGTGCTAGGTGCTAGGTGCTAGGTCGAGGGCTTTGATCTTTTTGGAACAGCTCAAAAGGAGTTATCAAGATGCTAGGCAATCATCCCAAGAGAAATCCTGTGGACTGTTGGGGCGTCGCAAAGCGGTGCCCACGGCGGGGTTTTACTCTCGTTGAACTGCTGGTGGTCATTGCGATTATTGGCGTGTTGGTGTCGCTATTGCTGCCTGCGGTGCAGTCGGCTCGCGAGGCCGCGCGTCGCGCGCAGTGCAAAAACAATCTCAAGAACATCGGACTTGCGTGGTTGTTGCACGAGGATTCGCAAAGTTTTCTGCCATCCGCAGGCTGGGGCCACCGCTGGTGGGGCGACGCGGATCGCGGATCGGGTGAGTCGCAACCAGGCAGTTGGATCTACAGCTTGTTGCCCTACATAGAACAGCAATCGCTTTACAACCTCAACAGCGACGGGCAACCTGACGTCATTACCGAGGCTCAGAAGGAAGGCAATAAGCAAGCTGCGGAGACGCCCCTCTCCATTTTCAACTGCCCCTCGCGTCGTTCAGCGGCGCTCGTCCCCACGTTTCCAGCCAACCTCGCCGGTGGAGCGCTCGCTTATAACGCCCTCAATTTTGACGAGGTGCCGATGATGAATCGTTGCGATTATACCGCGAATGGCGGAGACGTGTTGGCCTTGTTTGCCACTGGCGGGCCGACACCAAATCGCGGATTTAGCGGTATACCCTGGGGAGTGGGCAATCATGCAAAGATAAAAGAACTATCCACGGGTGTACTTTATCAAGCTAGCGAAGTGCAGCTGCGAAGCATTACCGATGGCACCTCTAACACGTACATGGTTGGCGAA
>JAJDEE010000407.1 GCA_029259975.1 Planctomycetota bacterium | reverse complement strand
GTGGTTCAATTTTATGGTTCCGTCACGATCACGTAATTTCCTTGACTTTGCAGTTTGCCTGCCCTCCTTTCTCTATTGTGAAGAAGTTTGCAAAAGAGAGGCCCTCGAGCACTTGCAACACGTCGGTCTGAGGTGCGGGAAAAGGATCTCGAACGCCTCGTAGTCTTCGTCTTTGTAACCGCTCACGGCATTGTGGCAACTTTTGAGACAGACCAGCAGTGTGATCTTTGTGTTTTCGATTGCGTCGGGATCAGCCTAGTTGCATTTATTCGACGTGGACCAGTGCCAGAACTTCATCTGCCAGTACGTCGATGTTTGCGCGAGGCCAAGCTGGTATGGCGAGGCCTGGTATCGTGTCGTGGGTAACAACGGCTTGGATTGAGGCATCGGTTTTGGCTAACGGCTCGGAGCCTAGCGATTTTCGCCAGATTTCGATTTTTGGGGCATCTGTTTGCGTGTCGCCTTCGACCAATGTGAGGTGGCAATCGGCGAACGACTGGGCAAAGGCCTCGTATCGATCGTCTGATGTTGAGTCCTTCTCGGGCTGCCAAAAAACTGCGCTCAACGAACGCGTGAGAATTCCGACCACGGTCGCGCCTGCTTCTCGATGCCGATGCGAGTCTTTGCCAGGAGTATCTAGCTCGTGTTGGTGGTGCGTATGCTTGATCGTACCAATACGGTATCCCCTCGCCGTCAATTCCCGCACCAACTCCTCGACGAGCGTTGTCTTACCGTGATTTTTTCTGCCGATGATGTGGATGCGTTTCAAGACGAATTTTTTCTAGCGTAGTTTGAAGATGGATCGACGATCTGTAAGCCAACAGACGATCGAGAATAATCCAGGAATGAAGAAGATCGGAAAGACCCATCCTCCAGGTAATTTTCCGGAAAGGGCAAAGTTCATCGCATAGAACAGAGCAATTCCCGCAAGTGCCACAATACCACCGGTCAGTTCCCACTTCCAGAGCAGAGCAAAGCCAACAAGACATAACACGAAACCAGCCCAGAGCAGCCCTTCTTGGGGAGCAAAGTTCCCAATTTTCGGTAGCCCCCGTCCCGCGAGATGTAAAGCAACAAAAGCAAGAATCAAGGTTCCAATCACCCTTGCTGTCCAGCGTAACACCAGAGGAACAGACTTTGGTAACGACATTTTGAGCCTCACTTTCTTACCTTGCTACAAGACAGACTCCAATTCGTGAACGACTAGCTCTTCATTTACGTGCGCCGGTGTAGTGCTATTCATTGGATTCGACCGGATCCCTTCGACACGCTCAGCCGCGGCTGGGCCGTTGGCAAAATTGGTCTCGAAGAATGTTGGCGGCTCGTAAGTCCAGCCCTCGTCCAGCATTTTCTCTTGCTTGAGAAGTTGTCGATACATATACCTACCGCCTATCGGGGCCGCGAGCCGAGATCGCCAGCCACATTCTGCATGCAGCTCTCGAAAAATCTCGTTGATTTCAGCAACCCGCTTCGGATCATCTCGATAGTATTTTCGAGTTGCCCACAGCACCGAAGCGTAACGCATCGGAATATTCGCGGCCTCGTGTGCAAATCTCGCGCGAATTCTAGGATTGGGATGATTCTTGAATTTTTTCCAGCCACGCAGCACTGTGCGGATGATACGCACGATACTTGGACCGTTGACTTCAAAATCTCGGCGGAAGGCGCGGAGCAGGAACTCTGTCTCTTCGCCGTCTTTGATGTGTGGATGATGGTAGTTGAAGACGTGCTGGCCGTGGATGTCGGCGATCGACACGTCGGCGAGGCTTTTTAGCGAATTATCGGCCTCGTGTTCAGCGAATAGTGGCGTGCCAGGGATTGGCGTGTAGAGCATGAATTGGTGGAATTCGGTTTTGTGGCTGACAGCATTCTCAATCGCTTCGTCGATGTTTTCCGGCGTGTGTTCTTCGAGGCCAATGATACTCGAACCGAGGACGCGAATGCCATGTTCTCGCAGATTCTTCGTGAACGCGACCGTGTCGGTGCCGGCCAGCTTGGTGTATTGCGATCCTTTGCCTTCCAAGCCCATCCAGACCCACGAAACTCCGAGCGCAACGAGTTGCTCCATCGTGTACTTCTGCAGGACGTTGGCCGAGCTGAACACATACAATGACCACGGCTTGTTGTTTTCTTCCATGCGTGCGAGCAATTGTAAGGCGCGTTTCTTGTCGATCAAGAAGTTTTCGTCCATGACAAAAAATGCCTTGACGTTAAGCTCAGATTCGAGCGCGCACATGATGTCAAAAACATCGTCGCCCGAATGGTAATACTCGATGAATTTCCCCTTGCCGCCAAACATCGCCGAGGTCGAGCAGAAGTTGCAACCGATCGGACAGCCGACCGAGGGAATCAATGTGGCGCAGTCGTCGCCCGGATGCTTGCGTAGGTCGACGCCCATGATTCGCGAGCCAATGTTGCCTTTCACGACCGGGTGTCGAATCGGCTGATTGGCATCTTCGCTCAAGAAATTCCGCATCCAGCGTACCCCATCGCCACGAACGACATGGTCGGCATTCACATACTTTTGCAGTACCGAGAGGTTCGCTACATGCCCGCCGATAACGATCGTCGCGTTGGGCTGATGCTTGCGAATCAGCTTACACATCCGGCGGACTTTTAGCAAATTCGTCATGATCGAGCTAATGCCAATCACGTCGTACTCATTCGTTTTGATTTCCTCAAGAAATCGCTCCTCCGTCGGAAAATCGAGTAGCGTGCAGGGTGCTTTTAGGTTGACTTGGATCAACATCAACCCCCACGACCGGTTAAATGTCCGTAGCGAGAAAGCTTGTTGGACACGCGTTACCTGATTGTGATAAAGCTCCATCGGATTGATAATCCGACTGCCAAAGGCATCGTCCTGGGCATACGGACCGAAGACGCTAGTCAATAGGACTCGCGCCTTCGTGCCTTTGGGATGCTTCGGGTGATTCGTCTTTAGTGACATGATAGACTTCCGCGAAAACAGAGGATGGCTCAATTCATTTATGACCACAGCCGCAGCAGGTCGACGCCTGGCAGGCAACGCCAAAGCGTTTTGCTAATTCAGCTGCAATCTCGATATATTTTTGATGCGTTTCAGGCCCGAGATCATCATGCTCGACGTGTGCAAAAGCATCGAGAAGCTGCTGCTGGTCCTGCTCGTTTAGTGCCTGATCGGCCATTTGAAACAAACAGTGGTCTTCCTTTTGGATGTGCTCTCGAAGCAGCAGTATGTAAGCACGGACATTGGACGCAAAGGTACCGATTGCTTGATCGTTTCCTGCAACTACGGCAGCAACGGCCTCCGTCATCCCGTTGGTATACCTCCGCCCCGCTTCATGCTCCTGCCGCATAACGCCGGTCGGGCCTTGCTCAGGTGAGAAACCTTTTTGTTCGAGCATTGGGAACAGACACTCCTCTTCTTTGCCGTGGTGACAACGGTCGGCAAAATTACGAAAGAAGTCAATCGCCTGATTGGCGGATTCGACATCGAGCGTTCCCTCAGACTCGCCACGCTGGGCAATAATTTCCAAGCAATTCAAAACTTGCTCGATGACACGGTGTTCTTGCATCAGGATCTCAGTGGGTCGCATGAAAAATGCTCCGTTTACAGTGTGGTAGGTAGCATTGTTGTCGCTTTGCGCTTATCTCGCGCGACTCTCAGCTAACAGGGGACGGCCGACGTTTTCGCGGAAACAAATGAAAGTAAATAGCTCACAACTTCACGAGCAGAGTAACTCAGAGCCTCGGGACTCTTTAGGAATTGCAAGAGATTCTTGACGTCGTCTCCGCAGGTAACCAAAGGCAACTCTTGATTGCCCTGGCTATCGACTTGTGCAAGGCCGATGTTGGCCATCAGGCCGTTGCAGATGCATTTCCGGCCGGTAGTTTCTTCCTGCTGGCCCCCTTTTTTTGCGTAAGCCAAAGTAGGTTCCGCTGGGCAGCGCCAGCCAAGCGTTCCGTCCACACGTTTGAATCCTTGGCGAAGAAAACCCAAGTCGCAGCGTCGCTTACGAAGCTGATAGGCAACCGAGTCTGAAAGGCTTTCCAAGAGGGAAAGTACCTTGAAGGGAAATCCTGCCGGCGAAGCCAGAGGGTCCGTACGCACGTCTAGCGTGCCCTCTTCGCACGACTGAAGAACCTCTCGGCGGATTTTTTCGCTCATGCCCGACTCTTCGCAAAAGGCAAACGCGGTTCCGACTTGAACTCCGGACGCTCCCGAGTCCAGTGCATGGGCAACCTGCTCTGGCGATCCAAATGAGCCAGCTAGCCAGAACGGCAAATTCAACGCCTGCATCGCTCGTAGGTCAACAACATCGCGTTCTCCGTAGAGTGGCTCGCCGCGATCGCTATATTTTGTTTTTCCGCGAGGTGGTGCATTGTGTCCTCCAGCAGTTGGCCCTTCGACAACAAAACCATTGACCTCGCCGCTAGATTTGCGTTTTAACATCGTGGCAAGGGTGGCAGAGGCTACGATTGGCAGGAACTTCGGACGCCGCAGCCAGGGCACTTGTCCCTTGGTAAACTCGCCGGGATCAAACCGTGCGAAATATCCATCTTCACGAGTAGTTCCGTCAACTTTCAAGGCTAACTCGACGGGCTTACCCTCGCATAACCTGTCGATGATGCCGGGAATAGCAGTCGGAATGCCTGCACCCATTAGCACATAGTCGACCCCTGCGAGCATCGCGCCGAAGAGCGAGGGAAGCGCCGGAAGTTGAACCTTTTCAAGATAGTTGATACCGACCAACCCGTCGTGATCCTCTTTGGCCAAGAAGACCTCTGCAAAATTTGCCAATACAATTAATTCTAGTTGTGCTTGCGTTGGCGATTCGGTGAGTAAGCTCGTTAGGGCAAACGGCGCATCATCCGATTTACCTTCAGGCAAGAAATAGCGATCAACAACGCGCGCGGCCATCTCGGGCAGTGGGAACTCGCCCAACGCCCGTCGGAGGTGGCCACCTGGGTCACCCAATTGCAACCTACGCACCAAAACCGTGTCTAATGCTGTGCCAGCAACAACGCCCAGTTGTCCAGTTCGTGACACAGCTTTTGCGAGTTGCCACGCAGAAACGCCAACCCCCATCCCGCCTTGAATGATAATAGGTTGTTGATCTTGACTCATCATGATTACTCCTTGCTTTTCTTCTCTGTGACTTTCTTACGGGTGACTGTAGGTGCAAGCTTCCGAGCTGCGAGGTTGGTCTGGATCTGGATAGTCTTTTGATGCTGGCAGAGCGGCGTGACTGCGCCTGGCTCAGCCAAAACGTCCTCAATGGTCGTCTCACGAAATTGCTTTTCAACCATTGCCATGGCATTGTCGAGACGCTGATGTAGCGGGCACAGCAGCGCTCCATGCGACTTGATGCCCAGTGGGCATTCGTGAATCCTTTTGAATGGCTCGACCGCATCGACAACTTCCCAAATGGTCAGCTCGCCAGGTTCTTTCGTCAGCACAAACCCGCCATGCAAACCTCTCTGGGATTTCGCAACCCCTGCGCGCACCAGCCTCTGCATGAGCTTTGAGAGGTAAGGGGCCGGTACCTGCGTGATGACGGAAATTTGCTGTGCAGTGCAGGGATGCCCCTCATGCTGAGCGATGGTCACGATGGAGCGCAAAGCGTATTCGACCGACTGAGAAATCATGACAAGGACAACTCACAATTAAATAGCAAAAGCGGACAATAAGACCTTGACATCTTTTATAGCGACCAGTAGCCTGGAAAGCAACACAAGAGTAATAGATCGTTTTGTCCGCTTATTATGCCGACATTATGGTTGACGGCTTTCAGAAATAGCAAAACAGTAATTCGGATCCCTTAAAGCCCCGAGAATGGCAGCTCCGATGTGCGATAACCCCCCGAATGGGCCGGTACTAAAGACTCTCGCTTTTGCTAGCAAGGCGAGTACCCACTGGCAGGTTCCGCTGGCCATGCTGTGTCTGTCTGCTGGTCTGCTTTTCTTTTCGCCGCAGGCAATCGGGCAGGACACTCCCGTCTACTTCAAGCTGAATTGTACGAATTGCCATACGATCGGTGGCGGGCGGCTCACCGGGCCCGACTTGAAGGATGTATCCAAGCGACAAGAGCGAGAGTGGCTCATCAATTTTTTGATGAATCCGAAGTCCGTACTCGACAGCGGTGATTCTTATGGCAAAAAAATTCTTGAGGAGTCTCGCGGCATCTACATGCCTACGCCACCACAAATTTCCAAAGACCGAGCCGAAAATTTGCTCGATTTGATCGAAGACGAGTCGCTGCTCGAAGAGTCGCAGTTCAAGGGATTAAAAATATCAACAGCGCCTTTCACCGATGACGATCGAGCCAAGGGACGCAATATTTTTCTTGGGCCACATCGATTGGAAGCTGGCGGTTCCGCCTGTATTTCCTGCCACAGCATGTACGACACACCGTCCTTGGGGGGCGGGAGGCTAGGACCTGATTTGACGAATGTCTATGAACGTCTCAAAGGCCGCAAGGCACTTAGCGCTTGGCTAGGAGCGCCGGGTACCGAGACGATGCAACCAATTTTCGCAAATCATCCTTTGAAGTCCGAGGAAGTTCACGCGTTGGTCGCTTACTTCGAATCGACGACGGCCGAACGGCCCGCAGATTCGTCGGCCGGTCGCGTTGCATTCTTATTGTCCGGCCTAGTCGGCGCAGTCATTGGAGTTTTCTTTCTCGACACCCTATGGAAGCGACGCTTTCATTCCGTGCGTCGAACGCTCGTAGAAGCGAATACATCTCGAGGTAAATTATGAGTGTACTGGACGCCATTTCCTGGATCCGCGACGAAGTCAATCCCCAAGGTCGCGGCTGGGAAGAATTTTATCGCAACCGTTGGCAGCATGACAAAGTCGTACGCAGTACGCATGGCGTCAACTGCACGGGCGGTTGTACGTGGCAAATTTTCGTGAAGGACGGAATCGTCACCTGGGAAATGCAGGGGCTAGATTATCCGCTACTCGAAAATGGCATTCCGCCTTACGAGCCGCGTGGCTGCCAGCGAGGTATCTCGTATAGCTGGTATTTGTACAGCCCGCTGCGTGTGAAATACCCCTATATTCGTGGTGTTTTGCTCGATTTGTGGCGGAAAGCGAAGGCCGATCACGACGATCCGGTCGACGCCTGGAAGAGTATGGTCGAGAACCCAGAGTCGCGCAAGCGTTGGCAGAAGGCGCGCGGTAAAGGCGGTTTGCGTCGCACCGATTGGGCAACTGCTTTGGAAATTATTTCGGCATCGCTTGTGGTGACCATCAAGAAGCACGGCCCTGACCGTATCGCTGGCTTCTCGCCGATTCCGGCGATGTCGATGATTAGTTACGCCTCCGGTTCGCGGTTGCTGCAATTGTTGGGCGGCGTGTCGCTGTCATTCTACGATTGGTACTGCGACCTGCCGACCGCATCGCCCGAAACTTGGGGCGAGCAAACCGACGTCGCCGAGAGTGCCGACTGGTATCATGCCAAGTTGTTGGCGGTGATGGGCTCGAACATCAACATGACTCGCACGCCCGATTGTCATTTTGCCGCCGAGGCACGACACAACGGCTCGAAAATGTGGGTCTTTTCGCCCGACTTTAGTCAAGTTTCAAAGTACGCCGACGAGTGGATCGACGTCAACGCCGGACAAGACGGTGCGTGGTGGATGGCAGTCAATCATGTGCTGCTGACTGAGTTTCATCACAAACGCCAGGTCCCGTACTTCGACAAGTACACGCGTAAGTTTACCGATTCGCCCTATTTGATCGAACTAAAAAAAGGCAACGATGGCGTTATGCGTCCGGGTCAGTTGCTTCGCGCTGGCCGGTTGGCAGCGTATGCCGACGAGCAGCATGGCGAGTGGAAGTTCCTGATGTGGGACGAAAAAACAGGCACGCCCAAAATGCCGATGGGCAGCTCGGGCCATCGCTGGGGCGACGTCAAAGGCAAATGGAATTTGCTGCTCAAAGATGGCAAGGATGGCAGCGAGATTCAACCTGCACTCACCTTTTTGTCGAACAGCGAGGGCTGTGTGCAGGTCGAACTCGACGACTTCGGCCAAGGCTCGGTCTACAAGCGAGGTGTGCCGACCAAAACGCTCAAAACAACAGACGGTGAGGAGGTACAAGTCACCACGGTCTACGACCTGATGATGGCCCAATACGGCGTGAATCGCGATTTAGAAGGCGATTACGCAACCGATTACAACGACGAAAATTCTCCCTTTACGCCCGCTTGGTCCGAAAAATACACGGGGCGTGGCCGCGAGGACGTGATTCGCTTCGCTCGCGAATGGGGCCAAACGGCCGAACTGACTGAGGGGAAATGCACCATCATCATCGGTGCTGGCATCAATCACTGGTACCACGCCAATTTGATGTACCGCGCGGGTATTCATGCCCTGATGTTCTGCGGCTGCGTCGGCAAAAATGGCGGCGGTCTGGCTCACTATGTTGGCCAAGAAAAGTTGGCACCGGCCGAGTCGTGGGCATCGATCATGTCGGCCAAAGATTGGCTGCCGGCGCCTCGTTTGCAAAACGCACCGAGTTGGCACTATGTCCACTCAGACCAATGGCGATACGAAAAAGATTTTACCGATTATCATACCGTTCCCAAGCAACACGGTAGCGTAACGGGTGACGAGGACAACATGGCCCAGGGCCATGCGATGGATATGCAAGTCCGCGCAGTACGCAACGGCTGGCTGCCCTTCTATCCGCAGTTTCCCGAGAATCCGATTGATGTCGCGGCGTCTGCTCGTGACGCTGGTGCTAAGTCGCCCGATGAAGTCGCCAAATGGGTGGCCGAACGGCTCAAAAATCGCGACATGAAATTCTCGGTCGAAGATCCTGATGCCGAAGAGAATTGGCCGCGTGTTTGGTTCATCTGGCGGGGCAACGCCCTGATGTCGAGTGCCAAGGGGCACGAGTACTTCATGCGGCATTATCTCGGCACGCATGACAACTGCGTGAACGAAGACATGGCCGAGCATTCGGTCAAAGAGATCGAGTGGCACAAGAATGCTCCGCAAGGAAAGATGGACTTGGTCGTCGACCTCAACTTTCGCATGGACACTTCGGCGCTCTATTCCGACATTGTCTTGCCGGCGGCGACTTGGTACGAAAAAGCCGATCTCAACTCGACCGATATGCACAGTTTTATCCATCCGCTTTCCAAGGCGGTGCCCCCTTGCTGGGAATCGAAGAGCGACTGGCAGATTTTTGAGTCGGTTGCGCAGAAGTTCTCTGAGCTTTCAGGAAAGCATTTCCCCGAGCCGGTCGAAGACTTGGTCGCATCGCCGTTGATGCATGATTCGCCTGCCGAGATTTCGCAGCCGAACATGAAGCAATGGATCGACGGCGGGGTCGACCCGATCCCGGGCAAGACGATGCCCAATTTCAAGATCGTCACGCGCGACTACAAGAACTTGTACAACCAGTACATTTCTTACGGCCCTAGCGTACGCGAAAACGGGCTTGGCGCACACGGCACTGGCTACGCGATCAAGGACGAATACGACAAGTACCTCGAAACGCATCCGACCGTTACCTGGAACGGAAAAACCTACCCGTCACTCCGTCGCGATACCGAAGTCTGCAACACTATCCTGCACTTTGCGACAGTCACGAACGGCGAGTTGGCTTATCGTTCGTACCAGAATATGGAGAAAAAGACGGGCGTGCCACTTGCGCATTTGGCCGAGAAAAACCGAGGTGTACGTGCCTCGTACGAAGATCTGCAATGCCAGCCGCAGCGATTTATCAATAGTCCGATGTGGTCGGGACTGATCGAGGACGGTCGGACGTATTCGGCATTCACATACAACATCGAATCGGATGTACCTTGGCGAACTCTGACAGGTCGACAATCGTTCTATCTCGACCATCCGGTTTACATTCAGTTCGGCGAACATGTGCCGACGTACAAACCTAAGCCACTGCCAACCGAGTACGCTGATCTTACCTTCAGCGAAAAAGAGACGCCCAGTGACTCGATGGTGTTGACGCTCAACTATCTCACGCCGCACGGCAAGTGGCACATCCACTCGACCTACGGCGACAACCAACGCATGACGACGCTTTCGCGCGGTGTCGATCCGGTTTGGATTAGTGTGCAAGATGCCGAGCTGCTAGAGATCGACGACAACGAATGGGTGGAGGTCTACAACGACAACGGTGTCGTGGTGACGAGGGCTTGTGTTAGCTCGCGGATTCCGCCAGGAATTTGCATCCAATATCACGCGCCCGAAAGGACCTACAGCGTGCCAAAATCGCCACTGCGAAAGAACAAGCGTGCCGGTGGCCATAACAGCCTCACGCGAACGCGTTTGAAGCCGAACTTTATGATCGGTGGCTACGGGCAGTTTACGTACCACTTCAATTACTGGGGTCCGATCGGCTGCAATCGCGACACACACATCATTATCCGCAAGTGCCCCGTTGTGAAGTTTTAGTTCGTAACAAAAATAATCACGCAAAGGCGCTAAGACGCAAAGGGGAAGGACGAGGGACAGTGTTCAATTTCCAGAATAGTTACTTTGCGTCTTCGCGCCTTTGCGTGAGGCCTTTCTCAAACAAATCAATGGATTCCCACTCGGAGCCAACCGTATGAATATTCGTAGTCAAGTTTCTATGGTGTTTCACCTCGATAAGTGCATCGGGTGCCACACGTGCAGCGT
>JAJDEE010000406.1 GCA_029259975.1 Planctomycetota bacterium | reverse complement strand
CTGCATCGAGGGTATCGAACATCTCGACAAGATGATCGCGATCGACCAATCGCCCATCGGCCGCACTCCGCGTTCCAACCCGGCCACCTACATTAAAGTCTTCGACGAAATTCGCAACCTCTACGCACAGCTTCCCGAAGCAAAAAAACGCGGCTACAAGCCGGGCCGCTTCAGTTTCAACGTCACCGGCGGTCGGTGCGAAGCGTGTAGCGGCAACGGCTCGAACAAGCTCGAAATGGATTTCCTGGCCGACGTGTGGATCACTTGCAACGTTTGCCAAGGGCACCGTTTCAATCATGAAGCCCTGCAAATCCAGTACAAAGGCAAGTCGATCGCCGACGTGCTCGAAATGGACGTCCAGCAAGCGCTCGAGCATTTTGAAAACATCCCTAAAATTCGGCACAAGCTCGCCACACTACACGCCGTCGGTCTCGACTATGTCAAACTCGGGCAACCTTCGCCGACGCTTTCCGGCGGCGAAGCCCAAAGAATAAAACTCGCCCGCGAACTTGTCAAAAAGTCGACCGGCAAAACGCTGTACATGCTCGACGAACCCACGACCGGCCTACACTTCGCCGATATCGAGCTGCTGCTAAAAGTTCTGCACGATTTCGTAGACGCCGGCAACACCGTACTTGTCGTCGAGCACAACCTCGACGTGATAAAAACCGCCGACTGGATCATCGACCTCGGCCCCGGCGGCGGCAAGCACGGCGGCGAAGTCGTGACCACAGGCACACCCGAACAGGTGGTGCAGTACGCGTTGGCACAAGCGAAGGAGGACGGCGGAAGGGGGAAGGCTGATAAAAAAACTTCCTCCTTACCTTCCTTTACCGGCATAGCCCTCGCCCCCTACTTGGGTGAAAAAATCCAATCCACGGCCAGCACACCAAAGCCCCGGAAGGTCGAACAGGCCACTCACATCGTTATTAAAGGCGCCGAGCAACACAACCTCCGCAGTGTCGACATCAAAATTCCGCGTGACGAGTTCACCGTTTTTTGCGGGCCTAGTGGTAGCGGTAAAAGCTCGCTGGCGATGGATACGATCTACGCTGAGGGCCAACGCCGCTACGTCGAAAGCCTCAGCTCGTACGCGCGTCAGTTCATCGGCCAAATGCAAAAGCCGCACGTCGAATCGATCGAGGGCCTCTCACCAGCGATTGCCATCGAACAACGCACCACCGGCCACTCGCCCCGCTCGACCGTCGGCACCGTCACCGAAATTTACGACTACATTCGCATCTTGCTCTCGCGTCTGGGCCAAATGCACTGCCCAGAATGCGATCAACCGATTGGCACCCAAAGCGCCGACGAGGTGATCGACGCGATCCTCGCTGATCCGACAGGCACGAAAATATATCTTTGTGCCCCTGTCGAATTGGCCGCCGGCCAAAGCTACGAAGACTTGTGGGACATGCTCCGCAACAACGGCTACGTTCGCGTCCGCGTCGATGGCCAAACGCATGAACTCGACAAAATGCCCGCCATCGACCGCCGCCGTAAGCACGACCTCGAAGTCATAGTCGACCGCGTCACCCTTCGAAAAGACGCCCGCGGACGGATGGCCGACAGTGTCGAAAACGCGTTGGCTCTCGGCCGAGGTGTAATGCACGTCGTGACCGTACTGGCCGACGTCCCCGAAAGTCGCTGGCAAACCAAAATCCACAGCCAGCACCTCGCCTGTAGCGATTGCGGTCGCAGTTTTGAACCACTCTCGCCCCACCACTTTTCGTTCAACAGCACCCTCGGCTGGTGTCAAGCGTGCGAAGGCCTCGGCACCGAAGTCGGCGCCGACCCAGCAGCCTTGATGCGTAGCACCCAAATGACCTTGGCCGAAGGTGCCGTCCTCGCCTGGCCAAGCATCGAACAACCTCTGTTCGCCGCTATGCTAGCCGGCCTGTCCGCCCACACCGGCCTGTCGACCGACATGCCGTTCGACCAACTGCCGCCGCGTCACCGACGGCTAGTGCTTTATGGTACCGGCGAGGAATGGATTGAAGTAGGAGCGAGGAGCGAGGGACGAGGAGCGAAAAGTAAAAACACTCGCTCCACGCACCTAGCTCCTCAATCCTCCTTCAAATTCCAATACAAAGGCCTCTATCCCGCCCTCGAAGAAGCCTCCCGCGTCTCGCCGCGTCTGCGGACCAAGCTCGAACACCTCGTCGGCGAGATCGAGTGCAGCGAATGTGGCGGTAGCCGGTTGCGCGACGATGCCTCGGCAGTGCGGTTCGAAGGCCGCACGATCGACGAGTATTGCCGTACGCCGCTGAGCGACTTGCTCTCCATCGTCAAAAAGTGGAAACTGCCCGCCGCACAGAAAAAAGTCGCCGGCGAGCTGGTCCGTGAAATCACCAATCGACTTACCTTCTTGGTCGAAGTCGGGCTGGAGTATCTGACCGTCGGACGCTCGGCACCGACGCTTTCCGGGGGCGAATCGCAGCGTATCCGCCTCGCCAGCCAAGTCGGCAGCGGCCTATGCGGAGTGCTCTACGTGCTCGACGAACCTACGATCGGCCTCCACCCGCGC
Source organism: Planctomycetota bacterium (assembly GCA_029259975.1). Taxonomy (GTDB): domain Bacteria; phylum Planctomycetota; class Planctomycetia; order Pirellulales; family Lacipirellulaceae; genus Bythopirellula. The sequence continues at coordinate 8,409 of JAJDEE010000406.1, read as the reverse complement.
GATAACACTCGCCTGATTGGCGCGTTGCACAAACTGCGAGACCTCGGCAACACGCTGCTCGTCGTCGAACACGATCGCGACGTGATCGACAGCGCCGACCAACTGCTCGACTTCGGCCCGGCTGCCGGCCGACTGGGCGGCGAAATCGTCGCCCACGGCAAGCCAGCGGAAGTTGCCAAGAAGCGCAAAAGCGTCACGGGGCCGTACTTGTCGGGCAAAAAGGCGATCCCGGTGCCGACGAACAGGAGGATTGAAGATGTGAGAGGTAGGATTGATGATGTGAAAGGGAAGAAAAAGTCCCTCAAGAAAACAACATTTTTAATCTCAAATCAGACCTCTAACATCCCCACGCTTCGCGTGATCGGCGCCCGCCACAACAACCTCAAAAACATCAACGTCGATATCCCCCTTGGCACACTCACTGCCGTTACGGGTGTGAGCGGCAGCGGCAAAAGCTCGCTGGTGCAGGACATTCTATACAGCCAATTGGCTCGCATGTTGCATCGGGCTAGCACTAATCCCGGCGCGCACGACCGACTTGTCGGTGTCGAACTGATCGACAAGGTGATCCGCGTCGATCAGCGTCCGCTTGGCAGTACTCCGACCTCCAACCCGGCGACCTACACCGGCTTGTTCGAACTCATCCGTCAACTCTTTGCCCAACTCCCCGATGCCAAACTGCGCGGCTACTCGGCCCGACGATTCAGCTTCAACGTTCCCGGTGGCCGGTGCGACACGTGCGATGGTGCTGGCCAACTTTGCATCGAGATGCACTTTTTGCCTGACGTGTGGGTCGATTGCGACACCTGCCACAGCAAGCGGTACAATCCCGAAACGCTCGAAATCAAATATCGAGGCCGCTCGGTCGCCGACGTGCTAGAGATGTCGTGCGACGATGCGCTCGCCCTCTTCGAAAATATCCCCAAAGTCCGCCGCATTCTACAAACCCTTTGCGACGTTGGCCTCGGCTACGTTTCTCTCGGCCAAAGCGCCGCGACCCTCTCTGGCGGCGAAGCCCAACGCGTCAAGCTTGCCTCCGAACTCGCCCGCCCCGACACAGGCCGCACGCTCTACATTCTTGACGAACCGACCACCGGCCTCCACTTCGACGACATCGCCAAGTTGCTCGACGTGCTACATCGCCTGGTCGACCTCGGCAACACTGTCCTGGTGATCGAGCACAATCTCGACGTGATCAAGCAAGCCGACTGGATCATCGACATTGGCCCCGAAGCTGGCGCTGGCGGCGGCCAGATTGTCGCCCAAGGAACTCCTGAGCGAATCGTCTCGCACAAATCAAAAACGCCTTGCCACACAACTGTAGCCTTGAAGCCCGTCCTCACAGCAGGCCCCCATAAAAAACGCAAGGTCTACGACTTCGCCGCCGCCGAGGCGAAAAAGCAAGGCGATCTCGACATCGACGAGCTAGGCGAAAACATCAAGATGCCCTGGGAAATTGATGGTCACCGCTGGCACACCCACGATCGCGTCAGCCGCAGCGGCGCGGCTTGTCGCTGGGACGGCAAAATTCTCGACGAAGTCGAACGCCGCATCCAGGACCTTGGTGACTTCAGCGCGACCAATTGGAACAATCGCACGATCGTCGAAGTCGCGGCCAACAAAAAAGGCGAGGGTTGGTTCTTCCACGCCATCACCGGTGAGCCGTGGCTAATCAAACTCAAATTCCGCACCGCCAAAAAGACGTTCCAGCGCGATCAGCTGATGATCGACCTCGACTTCAAACCGCTCAACGACATCCCCGAGGTCGAATCCTACGGCCGAACTTCGCGCGTGAAATGCAAAAACCTCCGCGGTCCCTGGCAAGAAGTCCAAATCGCCGCCTACAGCTGGGAAGAAATCGACACGCCCGCGTTCTGGGCCTTCCTCGAAAAAGCGGTCGCCGGTTTTCGTAAGTTCACCGAACGCATCGAACAAAACCCCGCCGACATGATGCCCTGGAAAGTCCTCGGCCGAAAATGGCACCTTGCCCGCAAAGGTTTTCCGCCTGGCAAAAAACCGACATGGCCGATCGAAGTCCTCGAAGATTTGCTAGAACACCTCAGCGAAGCCGCCAGCGACACTGCAGCGGCAAGCGGAAAATCCTCGCAGTTTCTTTGGAACAACCAACAAGTGATCAATCTAATGATCCCTGAGCAGCGTGACCCTTGGGCGGTGATTTATACCAAGCGTCTTGGCGGCGTCGACCTGCAACTCAACGGCCCTCCCGGCGCGTTCGCCACCGGCCGCATCGCCGAGCTAGCCGCCCAACGCGTCATCAACACCGACAACAACCGCGACCAAGTCAAACTACGGTTCGTCACTCCCGAAGACCTCGACAACGGCGACTTGGCCGATTTTTTGAGCGAGCACATTAATGCACTCCGCAGCACAGTATCGTAGCCATCGGCGTAGCCTCTGCTGGGGCAAGACAATATAATTTGCATCGCCATGAACGCCAGGGCCTGACTACTAAGGATCGTTCGTAAAATAAGTGGCGGATTTTGATCTATAGCGGCAGGGCGCAAGTACTCCGGGTTGCGACACCGGAGGACGCGCGCCCAACCGCTAAAAGCATCATTTGTTTTGCGAGCGATACTAAGAACGATGGCAACCGTGAGATAGTTGGATCAGCACCAGCGGTACAAAGGACACGAAGATGAGTGACGACTGGGACGACGACGAAGATTGGGACGATGAGCAAGACGAAGCGTCAGGCCCCTGTCCAGAATGTCAAGCAGAGATCCACGTCGACGCCGAAGTCTGCCCCGCCTGCGGCTACTGGCTAACCACCGCCGACCGCCATGCGCTGTGGGATGGCGGATCGCCAGTGAAGGGTTTGATGAGTGTTGGCAAGTTTGTGCTGGTAGTGATTTTGATTGCGCTAATGTCGGGGTTGTTGCTTTTTTAAGCGAATAAGCCGCGTCAAAATTCAGTCGAAGTACCAAAATCTAATCAGGCTGCTATAATTGGGGCAAGACACTATGCCACCAAATACTTACAGAAATGGGGATTCTGAATTGGTATCTTCGGAGTAGATACGAACAAGCTGTGACCTACTAGGCGAATAGGACGAATCTCATGGACCCGGTTGAAATGCCCTCAGTCGTTCAAGAATGGGTGAAGGCCCATCCAATCGTCGCAGCGATATCTGCGATTGCTCTGCTTGGCGCGATCCTCGTGTTTGCTATTCGCTATGGCGACGTGACGCATCGTTGGTGATTGCGACTTACGCGATTAGCCCCCGGTTGCATCGTCGGGTCGTGATTCAACTTCTTACGACCCAAGCGACGCCAACACATCGTCGATGCGTGTGTCTTTCACTAGCTCGACATGCCCCATGCGGTCAGGCAAGACAAATCGGAGTTGACCGTCATCGACTTTTTTGTCGTTACGCATGAGGGCGAGGAGATCTTGGCCATCGTAGCCGGGCGTGGCAGTAGGAAGCGTTAGCGCTTCGAGCAGTGCAAACTGGCGAGCGACGAACTCGTCGTCTACGCGGTTCATCCGCTGAGCGAGCCGCGCGGCGCACATCATGCCGATCGAAACAGCTTCGCCGTGCAGCATTTCGCCGTAGTTGCCGGCGGCCTCGAAAGCGTGGGCGTAGGTGTGACCGTAGTTTAGTACGGCGCGGAGGCCGGTCGTTTCGCGCTCGTCTGCTTCGACCACGTCGGCTTTGAGGCGGCAGCAACGCTCGACGATGTGCCGCAAGACGGCTGGATCTTTGGCGTTGATCGCAGCGGTTTTCTGTTCGAGATAGGTGAAAAAATCGGCGTCAAGGATGACGCCGTACTTGACGACTTCGCCAAGGCCGGCGCGATACTCGCGATCGGGCAATGTGGCGAGCACATCGACGTCGATCAACACGCCCTCGGGCTGCCAAAATGCGCCGACCATGTTTTTGGCGCCAGGCAGATTGATGCCGACCTTGCCGCCGACCGAGCTGTCGACTTGGGCGAGCAGTGTAGTGGGCACCTGGAAAAATTGTAGGCCGCGCGTAAAAGTGGCGGCGACAAAACCGGCCAGATCGCCGACGACTCCGCCGCCGATGGCCAACACGATCGACTGACGATCGGTCCCTTCGGCGAGCATTGTCTCCCAAAGCCCTTCGGCAACTTCGGCAGCCTTGCTCGCTTCGCCGTCATCAACAACAAGGACATGCACTTCCCAGGAGTCGTCGGCGAGCTGGTCGCCAAGCTGGTCAGCGTAGAGTTCGTCGACGTTAGTGTCGGTAATGATGACGGCGTGGTTAGAGCGTGTGCGTTTGCGCAAAAACGGGGCCAGCCCGGCGCGGTTGCCGCTGCCGATTTGGATGTCATAGCTGCGCTCGGCCAAGTCGACGCGTGTGGTGTTGACCTCGTTTGCCACGGCTGGATTCCTGATGTAGAAAGTATTGTTGTGTCAAAGAATGGGACGCGGATGAACGCGGAGTCCGCGAATTTTCGCAGCTAACAAGAGCAGATGTTTTTTGATCCGCGTTCTATTCTTCTTCACGAAGACACCCGCTCTAGGTCTTCGTCAGAGACAACGATCTGGCGACAGAAGCCGGTGTGGGTACGCACATACTCAAGCTGATCCGCTTCTTCGGGGCTGGCGTGCAGCAGAGTTTCGAGTTCTGCTTGACGGCGCGGGTCGAGTTCGGTGTCTTCGGGCCAGACGGTTGCGGTTTCGACGATGAGCGCTTCGCGGTAGGGATCGAATTTGTCTGCCATAGCGGGGGTCCAGAGTAGAAGTTGCAGGTCGTATAAATGCAGCGGAACGGACAGTATACTAAAAAGCAGTAAGTCTTTGAATGACCAATGACTAAAGCCCTAATGGCCAATTCCGTGTTACGACCGGCCTGGCCAAAATCTCTAGTGGTTTTTTTTGGGAAGCGTTTATGCAGCAATCAGGCACAAAACTCGTTATCGTAATCGTTAGCATGGCATTTCTGCTCGGCGTGACCTCCTGGTGGTTCCGCTTCGAGGCTGCCCATCGGGCGTCGCAGTTCTGGGGACCCGAAGCGTCGCGACTGATCGCGGAGTCGGAGAATCTGGAAATAATCGACCTTGGTCCCGATCTGGGGCAAGGATTTGCTGCCCAGTTGACCGCCGGAGTGTCGACCGATCTCAGCCGAGCCCGTGGTCAAGCCCACCTGCGGCATGCGCTGATGAGTGACCGAAATTATGTTTGGGACGAGCCACTAGATGCTGCGGTGACCGAATGGCGCTGGGGTCTGCGTTTTCACGAAGGCGAGCGGGAAACACTTGTGTTGCTCGCTAAGAACTTGAAAGAGGTTGGCAAGCCTGTTTCGAGTTCGGAAGTCATTGCGGCCTTTTCGTGTGAACCGATGACGGCTTCTCTCGAACAGTATTTTGATGCCTTGGGCCTATCGGCGAAGCCTCCAGTAGATGCTGCTAGCACCGCGTCAGAGTGATCTGGGTCTGACGGTTGTTGATTCCTATACTCCGACGTCCATTTTTGAGATGGATGCACACTCGGAAAGGACCGAAATCATCATGCGTTCGATTGCGATCATCAACCAGAAGGGCGGCGTCGGTAAGACGACGACTGCCGTGAATCTGAGTGCGGCGCTGGCAGACCAAGGTTTGCGTGTCGGGCTGATCGACATGGACCCGCAGGCGCATGCGTCGTTGCATTTAGGAACAGGGCCCTTGGGCACTGGTATGCAGCAAGAGCAACCAACCGTCTACGAACTTCTGACCGGCGATGTCGGTTTGGCCGAGCTTTGGCAACCGGTGGGCGAGTACCTCTCGGTCGCTAGTTCGCACATCGATCTGGCTGCTGCTGAGGTAGAATTGGCTGGCGTCGTAGGTCGCGAGCTGATTTTGCGTGACAAGTTGGCGCTGGTAGAAGATCAGTTTGACTATGTGCTGATTGATTGCCCGCCTTCGCTGGGAATTCTCACTATCAATGCTCTGTCGGCGGTGGACGATGTTTTTTTGCCCCTGCAGCCACATTATTTGGCCCTGCATGGATTGAGCAAACTGTTGCAAACGATCGACCTCGTGTCGAAGCGGCTAAACGATCGGCTGCGGCTGGCTGGCGTGATCATGTGCCTCTACGAGTCGGGGACACGGCTGGCGGCAGAGGTGAGCGCCGACGTGGAAAAATTCTTTTGCGAGGCACAGACTAGTAATTCGCCATGGCAGGGCGCACATCTGTTCGCCTCTCGAATACGCCGGAATATCCGACTGGCAGAAGCCCCAAGTTTCGAGCAGTCAATCTTTCAATACGCGGCTCAATCGGCGGGAGCGGAAGATTATCGTGCGTTGGCCGACGAGATGATTTCGCTTTATGCGGGGCAAAGCACTTCGCCGACAGTGAAGTTGGCTGCCTAGTAGCCCCTGGCTCTGCCGGGGGATTGCACCCACAAGTAATGCATACCCAAACATTTGTAATCCCCGGCAGAGCCGAGGGCTACCTTTGTGGTTGGGTTGAGTTTTCTGGCTGCGCAAATTCTGCGAGTAAAGCTTTGGCGATTTTTCTGATCGCAACACGTGCTAGCATGAAAACCTTTCTGCGTTCTACAACCAGCACCAATGGGCGGTTGGTGTGGCGGTCGAATGGTTTTTAAGGATGGGACTGTAGGTCTATCGCGCACGAAACAATCAGTTTGCCTACGCAGAAGATCAGGCACTTTCGGTTGACCCAATTGAGGAAGTGCAGAGTTGCAAAGGCATTTCGGCCCCCAAGGATGTGGGGCGACACAACGCAAAGGAGACGAGCGAATGCGATTTTCATGGATCAGAGCGCGCGGGGTGGTGGCAGTTTCTGCCGCTGTCATAGCTCTGCAAGGAGCCCCGTTGCTGGCCCAATTTGTGCCGTACACCGGCAGCCCCAATCAAGGCTACAACCAGTATCAGGCTTATGCACCCCAGCAAACATCGCCTGCACAGCAAGCTCCGCCCCAATACGCAGCACAACACCAATACGCAGCACAACACCAATACACGGCACCGCACCAATACAGAGCACAGCCGCAGTACACGGCGATGGCGTTTCAGGGAAGTGGTAGTCGCCCTGGAGTACCTACGCTAAATCAATCCGTCGAGTCCGTTGCTCCCGGCCAAGCTATGCAATCGGCACCGATGCAAAACTACTCGGCTGCCCCTGCGGCTGGTTGTAACTGCCAGTCTGGGCCAGCTCCAGCTCCAGTGGCATTCGAAAGCTATCCGTCTGGTGGTTGTGCCAATGGTTCCTGCAGTCCCTACAATACATTTGAAGGTGGCGGCTGTGGTGTTGGCGGTGCCCAAGGGGGCAGTAGTACAGGTTGCGGCGTTGGGGGTGGTTACCTCGGTGGCGGTCGTCGTTGCAATGGACGCCAATGGTACGGTGGTTTCTATGGTCTTTACATGGAACGTGATGGTAATCCCTGGAAGGCGTTGGCATTTTCAACAGCGGCTGCCAATCCGGCCGGTTATTATCCACTGGACAACGAGGTCGTGTTGAACTTAACCGATCTTGACCAAGATACGTTTGCTGGTGCCGAAGTTCGCTTTGGATCGACACTTGGGCAGTGTGGAAAATGGGGATGGGAAGCGGTTTACTGGGGTTTGGTTGAAGAGACCGAAACCGCCATTGCGACTGACACTCAGGCCGATGCGAATCGTCTGTACAGCATGATTCCTCACACCGGCATGTTCTACAACGGTCGGTCGGTGAATGACTACTTCGACTATGCTCCTCCAACGGCAAACCCTGCAGGTGATACGGTCCGTGTACGGCAACTTACTGCGAGAAATAGTTTCTCCATGCAAAACGTAGAGTTGAACCTCCTCCGGTTCCCTCTTTGTGGCGGTGGCAGTTATAGTGGTGCTGCAGGCGGCGTTTATGGTGGTGGTCGAGGTTTGGGCCATCGTGGTGGAGGTTGTGGTGCTGGTGGCTGTGCAGGTGGTAGCTGTGGTGTCGGCGGGTGCGATTCCTGTGCTGGCGGCAGTTGTGGTGGAGGCTCGCGTTTCTCAGCGACAGGCGTGCTTGGTGTTCGTTATGTGCGAATCGACGAGGACTTTATGTTCCGCAGTGATTACGACAACGAGACGGCGGTCACTTCCGGCTTCCTGTCGCACGATGTCGACGTGGATAACCATCTTGTGGGTGCCCAGTTCGGTTGCAACATGACCTATCGCTATGGTTGCTCAGGCCGTTGGGCTCTGCATTGCAACTCGGTTTTCGGTATCTACGGCAACCACATGGAAGTATGGAATCGGATGGATTTTCCAACAGGCGGTCCGGCGGCTCCAACGCTCCAAAATGGGGATACTTTTGATCTTCGCTCCGAAGACGACGACATCGCATTCCTTGGCGAGTTGCGTGCCGGTGCAAGTTACCAGTACAGCAGCAACTGGCGTCTGTTCGGCGGCTATCGCCTGATCGGGATGGGTGGAATGGCGTTGGCTTTCGACCAGATCT
>JAJDEE010000405.1 GCA_029259975.1 Planctomycetota bacterium | reverse complement strand
TCGAAGAGGTCGCCGGCGATTGATCGAACTGCCAGTAGCTAGCTCGCCAGCTCCAGTTTTTGCTGATGGGGGCTTCGATCCAGACTCGTGGCGCCAGCTCCAGGTCATAATCAAACTCGGTATCAGTGAATGTGCTAATATTGGCTCCGTCGCCGGTCATCGTCGAAAAAGCAACATTCTCTGAGTACCGTGGTTTGAGAAAGGTCCATTCGAAACCAAGATTCCAACGTCCGCCCACGGCATTGCAGCACGATGCAAAAATTCTACTGCGATTGTCATCGCAACCACAGCCAGGTTCACAATAGTCGTCGCAACCGTAAACTGGCTTGTAGCCATCGTCGTAACCGTATGCGGGTTCAATGCAATTGCCGCAGCTACAATCATCGCTACCCTCGCAATAGCTTGTCGTCTCGAAATTGACTTGGTCGTATTCTTCGTTGACGGAGGGTTCGTGAGACTCGTCAGCTAAATCTGGCGTTGCCGACTCAGCATCTTCCGTAAGATCGAGACGGTAGTCGAATTTCGACGAAGTCTGCTTGGAAGGTGGCCTAGCTGGTTGCTGTGGCCGCCGGTATGGCCGCCTACTTGTTTGCCCAGTAGGGCTAGATGCGTTCGGAAAATTGGTGCCTGCGCGCGGTCCGAGACGAGAATTCTGCGCCCGGGCAGGTGCTGCTAGCAGCGCTAGGCCGAGGGTGACTAAAACGATTGCGGCGCAGCGCTGGCGTTTCGCAAAAGCGCGCACGGCCCAAAAATTTGTAGCGAATAAAAAACAACCCACTTTGACACACCTTCGGCTGCTGCCAGAAAAACTGAACAGCAACGCTAGCAAGTGCGCCCCCCTGCAGACCCAACAGCGGCGCTCTGCCACTGCGGTCCTATTCGGTATCGTCGTACTAACCGGCAAAGTTTAACAAATCGGGCTGCGATCTTCAGTCGCCATTTCGAGCGTTTGGGTCAAATTTTGCTAGCACTAGGTCTAGGGTGCCGCCGAAATGAGATCGATGTCGAATTCCAGGTTGCCTGCAAGTGTGTTGCCATCTGTGTCAGCTATTGACGAGTTTAATGTCAATCTGAGCTTGGTGCCGCCGGCAAGTGCTGCTGCAAGGCTGTCGACAAGGGCGTCGTTCAATTGCAACACGACACCGAAATTGCCTGACACCGGCGTGGCTATCAAAACGGGCACCGGAGTATCGGCGAGAGAACCGTCGAGGGCTACGAGCGAATAGTTGCCAGGAACGAAAGCCGAAGCCCCCATCGCCTTGTCAAACAAGATCGTCACTTCGCTTGCATCGAGTGTTACGTCGATGTCTGTGACCGAAGCCACAGTCGGTGAGGGTGCCGCTACAACTGAAACTACCAAGTCGAACGATGTCGAGAGGGAATTACCCATGCTAGGTTGGTCTGTGGCCAACACGCGAATGATATAGTTCGTGCCGATATCTGCTGCCGAAGGTACCCAGACAAGCTGATTGCTGGCATTGAGGACTGGGCGATTGACAGCGCGGAATGGCGTCCCGCCGTTCTCACCGTTTGCCAGCGAATAGCCGATGGTATCGCCGTCGATGTCAGACGTGAACGCTGGGATATCAACCAGATTCAAACTGTTAGCGTTTGCGTCCGTTGACGAAAGATCTAACTCTACGGCCACCACACTCGCCGATTGCAAGTCGCCCGTCGGCAGTGTACTAGCCAAGCCATCCGTGTTGTTGAGGTCGAAAGCTGGCGCATCGTTGACACCGGTGATCGTGATCGTTGCAATTGCTGCATCGCTCACAGCAGCTTGGGCATCGGTTGCAGTGTAGTCAAATGTGACTTCACGGGTAATTCCCTCAGCGAGATCTTGAAAGTCGTCGCCTGGATCGAATGTGAATGAGCCATCGTTATTGTTGGTGACAGCACCTTCGGCCGGCAGCGAGGTGATATTGTAAATCAGAGAAGCCGTCTCGCCGTCATCGGCATCTGTGCCGCCGAAATTGTTATCGACGGTCGGACCATTTTCTGTGGCAGCGACAGCTACATTGGCGGCGGTCGGCGCATCGTTGACGCCGGTGATCGTAATCGTGACTGTAGCCTCATTGCTAAGTCCATTTTCGGTATCTCCGTCTGAAGCACGATAGGTGAAAGTCACTTGGCTCGACTCGCCCTCAGCAAGTGAGTCAAAGTTCCCACGCGGATCAAAACTAAATGTGCCATTGGGACTTACAGTAAGCTCTCCTGTGCGACCGCTGCCATCGGCAACCGAGATCGTACTTGCTACGTTGGAAGCGTTCCCGTTGACCTCGCCGACCACAAGAGCGGCATTCCCCGCATCGTCCGAATCGTTTTCCAGAATGCCAAGGTTCCGAGATCCCTGCGACAACACGGAGTCTTCGTCGATGGTAAAGTCGGGATCGTCCACCGCCAGCGGAGCGTCATTGGCTCCTTCAATAATTATTTTTGCAGCAATCTCAACAGACTCTCCCGCGCTGTCTTGAATCGTCACCATAAAGTCGACGATCTGTTCTGCACCGTTATCGACCAAGAAGTCGCCGTTGGGATCGAAACTCAAATCCCCGACAGTAAGTGCAAAAACCCCACCCTCGATGGGATTGCTTGGGGCTGCTGCAACAGCAAGCGTATCGTTGACATCCACGTCGGCAACAGCTGTCAGTAGCGTTGCCAAGTCGAGTACTGTTGCGCCGGCGACTTCGCTAATGCGGAATTCGGGTACCACACCTGCCACGACGGTAGGCGCGTCGTTTGCGCCGTTGATCGTGACTGTTACAGTCGCTGGATTACTTTCGTTGCCGCGTTCGTCGAGGATTGTGTATTGGAACGTGTCGGTAGCCGTTTCGCCCGCACTTAACGTTTCAAATTGATTGTTCGGGTTGTAATCGACCTGACCATTTGCGGCGACCAGAATTTCTGCTCCACTGGTTGGGTGAGTAAATGCCACTCCAACGGCGAAAGTAGAACCGCCTGCCGTTACGGAATTCACCGCGAAAGTATCACCGTCCGCATCCGTGTCGTTAGCGAAGAGGTTACTCAGGTTGACCACATTACCGGCGTCTTCGCTCACGGCCAGCGGATCGTCGCCTGCTGTAGGGTCGTCATTCGCAACTGGAGCCTGATTCTCAATGCCAATCGAATACAACTCGGCATCTGCCAGCCCGCCACTGTCTGTCACCGCGACCGTAAAGGTCGCCGAACCAACATCTCCTTCGTCTGCTGTTGGGGTCCAACGGATTTGTGCATGGTAAAGGCCATTCGCATCGGGAGCGACCTGGATCGTGTTGTCTGCGCTATTGTCTGGCAAGCCGTTCGGTGTAATCACCGCGCCGGCCGGTCCACTCGTGATGCGGAACACAAGCAACTCACCGCTTCCGTCGGGATCGGTTGCTACCAAGTCGAGTAAATATTCTTCGCCGACCTTGGCGGCAGGAGCGTTGGCAACTTCGCGCAGATCGGGCGTATCATTACTGGCTTGGATATTCACGGTGGCAGTTGCTATGGCACTTGTTGCTGTGCCGTCGTTGACCGTGACATTGATAGTGCGTGTCGTTTCAGGGGCATTTGATGTGTTGTTGTAGGTGAGAGTGCGCAGAGCATCCTCAAACACCGACTTGTCTGCCGATCCACCACCTGCCACAGTAATTACTAGCTTGCCGGGTGTTGAGCTATCGACCACGAGCGACGCGTCGGCTGTTATGCCCAGCGCCTCTAATCCATCCGCCTGTGGGCTGGCAATTTCGATCGTTACCGATTCGACGTTGCCATCGCTGGAAAAAATGAACAAATCGCTGTCCACAATGCTAATGGGAGCACTGCCATCAGCCTCCGTAAAACCAACTGCGTCAGCGTTAATTCCGGCTTGATCATTACCATTCAGGTCGACCGCCGGACGATTGTCGACAGTGAGTGAAAAGGCATAAACATCCGATAACGGCACAGCATTTTCAGTGCCACCATCATCAGTGGCAATCAAGAATAAACGAAATGTGCCAACTTGCGTTACGCTGGGCGTCCAGGAAAAGTCCCAAGTGTCGTCGGCGAGATCGGCGGTACTCTGATCGTTTAGGGTCAGCGTTGCGCCAACTGGCGTTGCGCCGTTGTCACGCGAGCCGATATCTGGATCGAGCGTAAATCGAATATCTGCTGCCGCGGTCTCACCTACGCCTGCGTCGCTTACCATGTCTGCAGCATTAAACTGAAAAACAATTGCCGACGAAGGAGAAAAGGACTCCGTAGGAATAATTGCGTCAAGACCGCCATCGTTCAGCTCTGGAGCGCATTCGTTACCAGCAAACCCCGAAGCGCTTAGCACCAAGCGACCTTCCATGGTCTCGTATCGCAGCCGTCGACCCAGGGAGAAAAACTTTGGACGACGAGTGGAATTGCGGCCCGAGAAGCGACGTGATTTTTTCTTGCGGAACATGGCCCTACCTCTGTGAATGAAACCCTATGAATGAAACAACTATCGATGACAATCAAATGAATGAAACTGCTTCTGGGGGGACTTGTTACTAAGCCCCCGCCACTCTTGTTTACTCTAAGAGGCCGATAAATCAGGCAAATCACACGCCCTGGGATAGTTAGATAAATACCCCAAGTTCACTTGCCAGAGACGACATCGCTCACGAGATTAGGCGGCATTCTAGCCATTGCCTCGGGTAGATGCAACGATTAGGTCAACTTTGTTGCCTTGTCATTGGGGGTGAACCGCGATCAACCAATGAAGAGACGTTGCCTGGGAAGTTTGGGTGGAATAGGTCGCTATCGAAGTTGGCACTATCGCCAGCGTTAGTGCATGCCCGTCGTACTCACACCACGGGCAAGTTTGTTTCCCGCGCGATTGATGGTGGAGTTTCTTTTAACCGAACATTCGGCGTAGCGCTAATCGGACCAGTGTATGCGCTGCTCCAAACATTTCGCCGACGTTAATTTTTGAATGTCCCGCTCGGCGTTCCGAAAAAAGAATGGGCACTTCGGCGAAACGTGCCTCAAGCTGTTGCAGGTGCCAGAGGATTTCTTCGAGGTAGGCGTAGCCTGTGGCGTGTAAGTTTTGCCACTCTAGTTGTTCGAGCAGATCGGTGCGGTATAGGCGGTAGTTGCCGCTGCAATCGGTGAGGGGGAGACCGATGAGAGTGCGTGTGAGAGTGTTGATCACGCGGCTGGCAATTTTGCGGCGGAGGGGCCAACCTTCGATGCCGCCGCCTGCGCAATAGCGAGAACCAATCACCACGTCGGCCGATTCTGCAGTCGCTATGAGTGCTGGCAGGCTCGCAGGCGGGTGGCTCCAATCGGCGTCGAGCGTGATGACCTGTGCGTACTTGTTTTTTACGCCGAACTGCAGCGAGGCTGCCAAGGCGGTCCCTAGTCCGAGTTTTCCGGCGCGGGGCAGATGAAAAAACCAGTCGTGCTGCCGAGCAAATTCGGCACACCAATCGCCGGTACCGTCGGGCGAATTATCGTCGACAACCAACACATGCGTTGTAGGCAGCTCGGCGTAAATCGCCTCGACGAGCGTCGGCAAGTTTTCGATTTCGTTATAAGTGGCCAAGGCAACAAGAATGGATGCGGGCTTGGCCATGTGCAGGATCACTTAAATGCTGAAGAATAAAACGCGTCATCTGCGTCCTATTCTTTCCAGTCAGATCGAAGAAATCAACCGAAGCAAGGTTCGTCGCCGGTTTCCAGGCTGCTGAAAAGTTGACGGAATTTTTGTCCGTTGACGACGGTTGTCTGCGGTTGGTCGCTGTCCTCAATGACCAGTACGTCGCCAGGGTCGTTGCTTTTGAAGGCCGTGGTGGCTGAGTCTTCTGGCTCATCAGAATCGTTCGACAGCAGGACTGAGCCAGGGGTTTCGATCGCTTCTAGTTCCTGTAACTGCTGTGCAAAAGCGGTATCGGTGCGGTTCGCCACTCGTGGTGCCTCTGCCAGAAGCAGGCTTTCAAAGGTGGAATAACGATCGAGAACAACTTCTTCGGAGTCGAAAGCTTCGATAAACGGATTCTTGGTGGTGTCCTCCACATCGGCAACACTGCTACTGACGACTTCGACCGTGTCCATCACTTGTAGCTGTTCGAGGAGTTGCTCGGTCACATCAATGGTTTCGAGTGAGCTTTGCTCGAGAGGTGCCTTTTCGACCTCAGCCTGGGGCGCGTTAATCGGTATCGAAGCTGGCAGGTCATCGTCGAAATCTACGACGCACTCATCTTCAAAACGATCATCTTCGAAAACGACTCCTCCCAGATCGAATTCGTCGGACGAAAGTTCTCCGAACTCTACCACATCGCCTACAGGGTCGATCGAGTGTGTATTCCAAGGTGCTGGGAGTTGTTGCAACTCTGACCAAGCTTGTTGGACAATGGAATCGTCTAGCGGGGCGTAGCCAGTCTCGGCAACCATCCACATTAGTTGGTCGCCGAGCTGATTGACCAAACGAGGCACTCCGTCGGTCGCGGCAAAAATGGCTTCGAGTCCATCGTCTGCAAATAGTGCCTGCGGGTCAGCGCCACTTGCGCTGACCTGGGCACGGACATACTGAAAAGTTTCTTCGCGACCAAAAGCCGCCAGGTAGCAGCGTGCCGAAACGCGTTGACTAAATAGCTCGAGTTTGGGATCGGCGAACTGCTCTTCCATCGTCGAGTTGCCAGCCAGCACAAGATTGACGAGCAACTCTCCGTGGTCCGAAAGATTTGTCAACGATCGTAGCTCTTCCAGTAAACGGGGCGGTAGTGCATCGGCCTCGTCGACCAAAAGCAAGATGCGTCGCGCGTCGGCTCCCGCCGGTTGTAAATAGGACAAGAGCGAGAGCCTTAGTTCGCTTTCATCCATTTCGCGGTAGGGCAAGTCAAGCTCGAACAAAATCATCTGCAGCAAGGCCCGCCGTGTGCAAAGTTGTCCACCCATTAAAGTGACAGGACGCAGTTGATCGCGAAATTGCTGAGAGACCACTTCCAGCAGCATCGTCTTGCCCAGACCAGCCGCACCAATCACGAGTACTGGTCCTTCGCCCCGTTGAACACTTCGGCCAACTCGCTGGCGTGCTTCTTCCATAGCGCAGGCCGGAAAATAGCGACTAGGATCAGGAGCGGCTGCGAAGGGACGGGGCGACGCGGCTGGCGAGTTGGGGGTGGTCATCGGACGGGTTCCTTCAGCGCGGGCTGCATGGGCGGCGTGGTTGCCGAGTCTTGGGCGGACCTTCGGCACACAAATCCTTCGGATGGACTGTATTGTTCCCATCGGCAATGACAGCGGGTTGGCTACAGGCTTGCTCGCCAATTTAGAGATGCGGTTGACGGCTTTGGTCGCACTGGAACAATTAGGGACGGGGTAGAGATTTGTCAGTAGTTAATTGACAATAGTCATTGATGATTGAAATTGCTCCTGGTTCCCAGGCTCCGCCTGGGAACCCAATGAATCGCAGGCTCTGCCTGCTCAGGAGGCATAGCCTCCTAGGCAGTGCGTTCCCAGGCGGAGCCTGGGAAC
>JAJDEE010000404.1 GCA_029259975.1 Planctomycetota bacterium | reverse complement strand
GATGTCCCACGACAATCCGCCGGGCAATACCGGGAAATCGACGAGATCGAAAGTCCCCGTCACTGTCCCAGAAATGATTTGAAAGGAATCGCCGGCCGTTGGTATGAACCCATCCGTGAGAAAGACATTCAAATCGCCATCCAGTGTAGCGGTCGTTGCATCAATTGCGCTGAATTGCCCCGCAAAGCCAGTGCCATCTGCTTTGGTCGTGCCTGCTAAGCCAAATTCAAGTATCGAGTTGGGACCAAGTGTCAGCGGACCGGCAATGGTCGCCAAGCTGGATTCGAGGTGAACCGTCCCGTCAGAGGAACCGCCGGACAGATCAAGAACTGTTGCAACTTCCAAGGACAACGCAGAGATCTCGCTATCTATGAGCGTAAGAGAACCTTGCGAGGAGTTGGTTGGTGTGGTACTACCCCCCGTTAGTTTGCCAACCGTAATACTCTTGGCCACCGAAATGGAAGATCTTACAAAAGTGCCCACACCTTGGCCCTGAGCACCCGTACCCAGGGCGGCGCTGGCATTTCCGAGGTGGAGTGAACCGGGAAATAGTGGGTCGGCAAAGCCGATCGAAACCGTCGAGCTGGAGACAAACAAGGTACCGTTGCCGCTGTTGGTGCCGCTCGTAGAACCAGAGGCAAAGCCGACGTCAATGTCGTCGCCGATGACAACATTCGAGGTCGAGAAGATCGAAGCTTTACCAACGCTCGTAGACTGTCCGGCTCCGCTCACTTGCCCGATGTCTAAGTCGACGGCGATGTCGAGCACGCCAACATCGACGACCAATAGGGTGCCGTCACCTTGCGTCGTCGTGTTGTTAGCACTTCCTGTTGTCCCTACATCGATATCTCCGCCGATACCAACGGTCCCGGTGATGTTGCGGAGCGTAACATTTCCGGTGCCGGACGTACTAACACCAACACTGGTGGCGGTGCCAGTCGTGCCAGTTTGGCCAATGTCCAGATCGGTGCTCACCGTCAAGGAGGTTGCTGTATCAATGGTGAGCGTGCCGTTAGCGTTTCCACGAGCATTGTCGCCAGTGAAAGCTCGCCCGACGAACAGCCCTGATCCGACCGTAATGTTCGCAACATCGGTAAGCGTGGCGCTCGTTGAGAGAGTGGTTGCTTGGCCGCTGATCGCCGATCCTATAGGCAGCACCGGTTCGCTTGACACTCGCCCAATATTGAACTGAGACGTCACTTGCAAAGCGTTTGCTCTCTGAATATCTAATGTGGCCGTTGCCTGAGCAGTGCCTCCACCTTTGGCGGTCGCAAATCCAACATGGAGATTCCCAAGAACATCAATTGTTCCTGCATCGAAAAAATTAGCCGAAGCGTTGCTGATGCCTTGATTGCCACCACTAAATGCTCCTCCGACGACAAAGTCATCCTGTACGGTCAGCTGGTTGAGGAAGCTCGAATTGAACGCACCGGTTGCATTGCGAACGCCGTTGCTATTACCCGCCACGCCAAGGTTAAACAGCTTGCCAACATCGAAAGTGCTGATGTTATTGGCGGTAAGCGTGCCATCGCCGTTTGCAGTAGCAGTTCCGCCAGCCTGACCGACCTCTACGTTTTCGGCCACTTGGACGGTCGGAACACGCTCGATCGTAAACACACCGGTGCTGTTTGCTGTCGCGCCCAATGTGGCATTCGCCTGACCTACATCGAGTTCACCAAAGCCTGTCGTGCCAAGCACGAGACTGGCCGCATCAGTAATGGTCGTGGTTCCATTGCTGGTAACAGTGATGGGACCTGTGGC
Source organism: Planctomycetota bacterium (assembly GCA_029259975.1). Lineage (GTDB taxonomy): Bacteria > Planctomycetota > Planctomycetia > Pirellulales > Lacipirellulaceae > Bythopirellula. The sequence goes on along the minus strand of JAJDEE010000404.1, from coordinate 2,391 downwards.
CACGGTTCCGCCGATTTCCCCTGTGTCGAAATCGGCTCGCGTCGTAAATGTCACGCCAGGTGTGGTACTCGTCAAAATTCCATTGCCGCCGTTTTTACCGACTTCAATTCGGCTTGCGCTAACGTTGCTGGTAACCTTTGCTTCGCCACCATTGTTAATCTGTGCCGCCGAGAGGCTGGTTGGAACAAACGCGGGGTTCCAGTTACCTGGATTCGACCAGATTCCAGCCGTAGGGCCGGTGCCAGTATTGGTCCAGACTGCCGGTTGGCCACTGGCAGGTGAATTTACAAAGGCCAAAACAGCGAAAGCCGTCATCTGACAGCCCCAAAACAGCAGCTTGCTCGTTACTTTGACCATTTTTCGTTCCCTAAATCATTCGATGCAGATTCTATTCCTCGAGAAATCGCTCTCGATACATTCCTCAAGGCTATTTGATGCCCAATTTGAGGAGTCGGTTAAGACCGTTTGAACCGCCAAGAAAAGCAGAAATCAGCTTTTTTTTTCGGCAGAGATGAAGAAAAGTTCCCATATTTCGCCAGATCCAGAGGCCAGAGTGCGTGGCTTCGTGGCGGTTCGCAAGATTCAAAACCCGGCATGCCAGGGATTCTGAAAGCCAGCAATCTGAGTAAGAAAGCTAACTTTTAGCTGCAATTAAAATAGCACTTTTGCTCCGTTCAGAAATGGGGAAATCTGCGTCAATACGCTTCCCGGTGATTTTCACGGCGGTTAGGATGGAGTTATCCAGCTCTACTGTTGTGCATGAGACTTTCAATGCCTAAACCGAAACCAAAAACCACTAGCAATGTGGAAGACGCATCTGTCCAGTCCTCCACAGATAAGTCACTACTGCGCAGATTTCGAGATGGCAATCAAGACGCGGCAACAGCGCTTTACGTCCGATATGCTAAACGCCTCCAAGCGCTGGCTAAGGCACAAACGGGCGAACAACTCGCGTCGCGTTTCGACCCGGAAGACGTGGTCCAGTCGGTCTTTCGCACGTTTTTCCGCAGGGCTGTGGAAACTGGATACGATGTACCCGCTGGAGAAGAGCTATGGCAACTATTGCTGGTAATGGCACTAAACAAAATCCGCACACTCGCGACCCATCACCGGGCGCAAAAAAGAGATGTGGCACGTACGGGCCGGCCCGAGCATTTCGAGCAGCTTTGCCAGGGCCCCTCGGGACAAGATGAACTGGCGTATGAAACTATGCGAATAGTCGTCGAAGAACTTGTTGCGGATCTGCCGACACCCAAGAACCGTATTGTGGAGTTACGCATCGAAGGGCACGAGGTCCAAGAGATTGCAAAAGAGACCAACCGCTCGATGCGCACCGTCGAACGCACACTTCAGCAATTTCGAAGTCGGCTTGCCAAGCTCATTGATGACGAGGTTTGAAACTGTGAACCGGGTCAATATAATGTCACCGAATGCCCTAAATTGTCGTAGTGTCGACGATTTCGTGGAGGCCTACGAGGCTGCCCGCGAGCTTGAAGCACTGACCGATTTTGTCGACTTCTTGCCCAGCCCCGAGCACGATCTCTATCGTCCTGTGGCCGCTGAGGTGATTCGGGTGGATATGGAGTTTTCTTGGAACAGCGGCCAGAAGAAACGCGTACAGCAGTATCAAAAAATGGTGCCTGCTGCGATGGACGATCGTGAGGTACTCGAGCAAGTCGCGTTCGAGGAATACCGACTTCGTCAGCGAGCAGGCGAAAGCGTGACGTCTGCAGAATATCGCAGCCAGTACGGCATAGATACCGACGCCTGGCCACAAGAGATTGCGCCTGCCGATAGCACAGATGGCGCGTCACATGCAAAGTTAATGCAAGAAGCATTAAGGCTGGCAGAAAACGTACCTAATTTCCCGACGATCGGCGAAGACTTTCTCGATTTTAGTTTGCAGCAGGAGATTGGCCGTGGTGCGTTTGCCCGTGTCTATTTGGCACAGCAAGGCGAATTAGCAGACAGGTTGGTCGTGTTGAAGGTGGCTTCGGGGCATTCGCTGGAACCTCAGCATTTGGCACGCTTGCAGCACACGAATATCGTACCGATTTATTCGGTTCATCGTCACGATGGTTTGACCGCCGTCTGCATGCCGTACTTCGGCGTTCGCACGTTTGCCGATCTGCTCGATACAGTCCGCCAAAAGTCGGGGACACTTGCCACCGAGCAAAATCTCATTAGTACCTTTTTGAATCGGCGCGACCCCACACAAATCGCCCCAGCCAAGGGGCCAATAGAAGAGGCTCCCGCAGTTTTTCCGGACTCCAAAACGCTAGAAAAACTGGCGAAATCTGGCTATGTCCAGGCGAACGTGTGGCTTCTGAAGCAGGTAGCCGAAGGGATTTCCCATGCCCATCTACGAGGAATCGTCCACCGCGATCTCAA
>JAJDEE010000403.1 GCA_029259975.1 Planctomycetota bacterium | reverse complement strand
GATCCGATTTGGTCTGCTTGCCAGCGGAGCCAGAATGACTTGAGCGGCTTGCTATCACAGAGGTGGTCCGCACGCAGTTGCAATACGCATTCGCTGGCTGCCTTGAGTCAGAACTTTTCACTTCCCTTGATGCGGCGATTGATCAACTTGACCGTCGACTCGATCAGGCAAACTGCAAAGTCAAAAAACAGATTAAGAAGATAGCCACAGAGATCACAGAGAACACCGAGAGGTAAAAACAAGGGGTTCTCGGTGCCCTCTGTGATCTCTGTGGCAAAATCATTCTTCACGCAGGCGACTTTGCAATCGGGGGTGTAGGTCTGGTTGAGCGAGCTGGCGCCGGTGACCGAACGAGTCAACCGATTGCCAGCGAAGTCGTAGGTGTAGCTGGTTTGGTCGGCGATGCCTGCGTGGTCGACAAGTGACCGGCGACGGGAGCCAACAACTCTTGCTGCTGCCCGAATTGATCGAAGACTTCGTCGAGAAATAAAGGTGTCAAGGAAAGCGCCGGGCTAAACCGGCTTGGAATTGGGAATGAAAGAGTCCTACAGAAAAGACTTAGGCAATCACTTTGCCGCCAAAAATCAGCTCGCCAGACCTCGCAAAGCCCCCGGTCCCACAATATCCCGACTTTTCTCTGTAAGCTAGCGTGCCGATTAGGTAAGCTCTACAGAGCTAGCAATCTCGGCAAGATATGCGTTGCCAGCTGGCCGATAAAACAGTAAAGTCCCACCCGCGCCGTTATCCGGCGTCGCCAAACAATGCTCTACGCCCTTGGGCGTTCGTCATCCTTTTTCTTTCGCAGGCCGCTAAGGCCGCCATTAGGTAGGGTTATCGTGATTTTGGACAAAAGAAACGCTACACGCCGCGTCCTGTTCACTCTTTCGCTCGCGTTGTTGAGTTTCACGTTGGGCGCTGCAACGACATCGGCAGCTGTACGCAGCGACAATCTCATGTCGCCAAATACTCGGGGCTTCGCGTCGATTGCCGATATCAACTCTCTGCAAGAGAATTGGCAGCAGACTCAACTCGGACAACTTGTCAAAGACGAATCGATGCGTCCGTTTGTCGAAGATTTGAAACGACAGCTCGAGCGCAAAGTTTCTGGAGTCCGCGATAAGCTTGGCTTGGAGATCGCGGACCTCCAAGATATCGCTGGTGGTGAAATTGGGATCGGAATTGTCGAACGAGAATCAGACCGCGCGGCCGTAGCTTTGACGGTCGACGTCACTGGCCATCGTTCGCAGCTCGACGCATTACTCGACAAAGTCGACAAAGAATTATTATCGCGTGGTGCCAAGAAGAACAGCGAGGATATCGTGGGTACAGAAATGGCGGTGTACACGATCCCGCTCAAGAACAATAGCAACGAGACTCGCTCAGCAGTTTATTTTGTCAAAGACAACATGCTATGTGCCAGCGATAGCCGCTACGAGGCGAAGCAAATGTTCCGCCGTTTTTCTGGTAAATCAGCCAACTTGGCAAGCGTGGAAGCCTATCAAGAGACGACCTCGCGTTGTTCCAAAGAGAGCAACGGGCTGGCTCCGGGAGTTCACTGGTATTTGGATCCCTTCGGCTACTCCAATGCTGTACGGTCGCTCGGCGATCTCAAAGAAAAAAGGCACGGCAAGGATTACGTGAAGATTTTAAGCTCGCAAGGGTTTGATGCCATCAAGGGCATTGGCGGATTTGTAAATATGGCGGTCGGCGGTTCCTATGAAATCATTCATCGTACCGCTGTTTACGCACCCGCGACCACCGAACGGGCTAGCAAATATCGTCTCGCGATGCGAATGATGAAGTTTCCTAACGGAAATGTGCAGGCGATGGCGGCCCCTAGTTGGCTTCCGCGCAAGCTGGCCAGTTATCGAACATTCAATTTTGACATCGATAACGCCTTCGAAAGCTTCGGCACTCTTTTCGATGCCATCGCTGGCTACGAAGACGCATTTGCGAATGTGCTGCAGGGCTTGGAGAAAGATCCTTACGGCCCTCGGGTTGACGTCAAGAAAGACTTCATCGCCCATCTCGGCGAACGCATCACCATGGTCACCGATTACGAAGTGCCGATCACCACAAAGTGCGAGCGATTTGTGTTTGCCATCGAGCTAGCCAATGAGCAGGCAATCGCCACGACGATCGAAAAGTTCATGAAGAGCGACCCTAACGCTACACATACCGAGTTTGCAGGCCGGGTTGTTTGGGAAATTCAAGAAGAGCGTAGCGACCTTCCCGAACTCGACATCAGCCTTTCGGAGCTTGATTTACTGGACGAACCTCTGTTAGCACCTGGAGGAGACAACGCAAATAAGGTTCTCGATGCACCGACTTCTGCCGTCTGTGTGACGGATGGTTATCTTTTTGTTGCTTCACACGTCACCTTTCTCAAAGAAATACTCGCTCAGAAAACGGCCCAAGACACGCTTGGCTCGGCAGGTGACTTCCGCGAAGTGGAGGTCGCCTTGGCACAGCTTTCGCCCGGTGAGGCTGCCGCCAGATGTTTCGTTCGCACCGACGAAGCC
>JAJDEE010000402.1 GCA_029259975.1 Planctomycetota bacterium | reverse complement strand
CCCTGAGTTGTGCAAGTAATCACCATACAAGAAAAGCGAGTCACGCCATTCAGAGGCAGCCGGCTCCAGGCTGCCACCGCGTAGATTCGAGAGTAGCAGGTCCTGAGCCTGTTTCCCTTGATCAATCTGCAGGTGCGCCTGAGCACATTCCAGTCGCGTTTGATAAACGACCGCATCACCCGAATGCATTTCAATGCATTCTTCCAGCGTCTCGATGGCCGCCGAGTTTTTCCCTAGCGCCAGTTGCGACCGCCCCAAACGAAGCAGTGCGATGGCCTGTTTCTCCCTCGCTTCGTGATGCAAGTATTTCTTCAGCATACGCTCGGCATGGGTAAAGCTCTGACCCCGGATGTAGTTATCCGCAGAATGCCATAGATCGTCTGTGAAACTACGGGTAGCTATCCGAAGCTCAGAGAGCAATTCGTAGGCCGATCCAGCAGCTCGATGATGGTAGCGCCCCGTCGACAAGGCCTTTTCTGCATCCCAACGAATTGTCTGCGCTGCTTCCGAAAATTTGGTCAAGGCCCATTTCTCATGGGTTTGGGCCCGCAACTCCGTGATTTCTGTAAGACTAAAAATAGCCAGTAGGGCATCGGCAAGAGTCATCGCTTCATCAAATCGCTCGGTTTCGACGAGATCGTTATGCGAACTCAACAGGTGCTTTTGTAAGTCCAACATCGGCAGTAAGCGGTTATGATAGGTCACAGGGTCGCCAACCATATTCAGCACGGCTCGATAACCAGCTAATGCCTGTTCGTATTCGTGTGCCTTGCGCTGTATGTTGGCTTTTGCTAGCATAGCCGCCATGCTTTCAGAGGTATCTCCATAAGACTTACTCAGCTTGTCGTATTCTTGAATTGCAGCAGCTCGATTTCCTTCGACTTCAAAGCTCTTGCCAATCCAATACATGGCTAGTCGAGTCAAGTCACTGCTCAGCGGATCGAGACGTAAAGCTTCTTGTAGGTCGGCCCGGGCTTGAACAGTGAATTTTGCTCTTTCCTCACTCCCCACAGGTAGACGCTCTGCTTGTGCGAGAGTGAGCTGACCAGAGATACTTTTGATTCGAGCTTGTTGAACACTGCTACTGCCTGAAAGTTTTAAGTATTGCTGAGCTTCTTCCAGACGCCCCATTTGTCCAAGAATATAGGCCTGTGTAATCGAGGCGGTATTTCGGCTTTGTGGATCAAGGTTTGGGTCGCTGAGCACTTGCAAATTGTGACTGAGTGCGGCAGTCAGATCGGGCACAGAAATCGCTTGAAAAGCCTCTGCCAGTAATGTGTGGATCGTTGTTGAAGGTAAAGTTTCGTCGTGTAGTGCTTCTTGCAAAACTTTAATGCCTGCTTGAGGCTGATTGCCCAAAATTAGGCTTTGGCCCACTTTGAATAAAGCTTGGTTTTCGAGACGGGCGGGAACGCCCAATTCGCGCGCTTTCTGGAGATAACGAGCTGCTACTAGATGCATTGCCCGTTGCCGATCCTTCGACCACTCTTGCTCAGCCTGCGCTGCTTTGACTGCCCCTAGAACATAAAGGGCGCCGCCAAAATCCTGCGAATCTGCGCCTCGCCGTTGCATTTCACCGACGATGCTTTTGGCTTTTTCGTAATCGTTCTCGTCTAATGCAACAAGTGCTCTGGCCAACGTGTTCTGGTCGTCCTCGTGAATTGCAAGGTGAGCCAAATAGCTCCAGGTTGCGAACAATCCGACGAAAATAGATATAAACAACGAACCCACCAGCGCCATGCGTAGCTTGCTATCAGCAGCCCAATGCAACATCCTCGACACGCGCCCGCCTATCCCCTTCGCGTTTGCGGCTGGGACTGAGGCATTGGCCTGCTCGGTCGCATCTTGTTTAGTAGGTTCGTCGGCCATATGGAATATCAGATGTCTGGTTTGAATCGACTATCGTCAGCTCGCTGTGGTTGACAATTCTGGCAAGTCCTCCCCCCACACACTGCGGACGGAGGTCACGGAAACTTGAGAGAAAAGTGGACAACTTGTACAAAAAGTTGTCGCCAGCTGTCAATCGACGTTCAGAAAATAGCTACCAGCTATCAGCCGTCAACTTGAGAAAACCGGTAGACCTTCTTAGCTGACCGCCGAAAGCTGACCGCTAAGAATTATTCACTGTAAGGACTGCTAGCTAGCAGTCACTGGACCAGTCGGGCAGAATTGCTCCATCACCCAGTCGTTAAGATCTTCGAACATGGCAGTCGTTAGCTCGTCGCCTTCGGGATAGAGCCGCAGCGAAAGCGACATGCCGGCATAGTGCAGAAATCGCAGATCGTCCATGACGTGCTCGATGGAGTAGCTAGCCGTTTTGCTTTCTTTGGTTGGCGACACTGAAAGCAGCAACGGCAATTGCCTCGCTCGATTGATGTGCTTAAACATATGCAAGCCGCGTGGCACCCCACCACCTAACGAAATCGCACCGGCAAATTGTTCGGGAAATTCAAGTCCCAGACGATGCGCCATCGTTCCGCCGACCGCATGGCCTGCTACAAATATACGATCGGGGCAGATGTTCAACCGATGCCTAGCGATCGCAATACAATCAGCTATGCGCTCGCCAGCTGCGGCGACGCCATCCGCAGTATGATCCCAAGAGTAAGTACTAAATCTACTTTCTGTTTGCCGCGTACCTCTCGGAGCGATTGCGACAAAGTTGCGTGTGCTTATCAGTGGCATTACCTGACGCAATTCGTCTTCATTGCTGTCAGGACCATGCAGCCATACGATCAGCGGATACGCGTAGCCCGGCTCGTAGTGCATCGGAGCGAAGCAACTATGAGCTGTCGCAGCGACAGATTGCTCGGCGGGCGAAATAAACTCTTGTCGACCAAAACCGTCGGCTAAGTGCTGGGATGGAACAATATGGGAACTGGCCAGTGGAGGCAGAGTGCGATTCATGGCGTAGGCGTGGGATGATGCGTTTATGATGGAGACTCAACGCCCGATTTTTAAACGAGACATCTGCCAATGTCAACGTCAGAGACCGCATTGGCGGTACTAGCAGGGGGGAATGCTAATCACCAACGCATTGCAGCAGTGAGCTTTGCTAGCAAATTGGGACAGCTAGCAAGCTTTCGTCAGCTTCGCCTGCTGCGACTCGCCTGCTTCATTTGCCTGCCAAACTATGCTCGTCGCAGGCTCCAACGCCGTTAGCCAACCCCCGCCGTGGCAGTAGGTATCAATGCAAATGAGGTGGCCGTGGTTGGCGATTTCCCCTTGCTTGTTCGCAGTGTGGCCAAGGACGGCGATTTTGCCGGATTTGTGTGGGCCTGGCAGAAAGTAATTAAGAGATCGCCATCGCATCTCTTCCCACGGCTGCTTCGAGAGCTTTTTTTTGGGCAAGTAATTACCGTGGGCAAAGAAATAGTCGGCAGTTTTGTGGTAGTCGCCCCAGGTGCAGAGAAAGTCAATGTGTTCCTGCGACACTTCGGCAAGAGCCGCCCCTGGACCGTAAGAGTCGAGCGTTTCGGCGCCGCCGTGAATGAGCCAATCTTGCAAGGGTATTTTGTCATCGACCGCGTCGAGTAACATTTGCTCGTGATTGCCTAAGATAGGCACCAAATGGCATTTTTCGCTGCTTGCGAGGAGCTGTTCCAGCACGTCGCGACTATCGGGACCGCGATCGATGGCATCGCCGAGCATCACGAGTGTGTCGTTGGAAGTTAGCTCGAGCGCCGCGAGCAAGGTCCTTAGCGCCGTTGCACAGCCATGAATGTCGCCGATCGCAATAGTTCGTCCGCCTGCCACGCTGCTGTTCCGGGAAAGTCTTGTTGGGTTGATCTTGCTGGCTGTGAACCCCACAGAATTGTCGCGGTTTAAGTTCTCGGGGGCAATGGCGAACTACAGTAGTTGCCGCAACAAAACAGCACTGGCTACGATCAGCGACGTGTCGGACTGCCGGCGAGCAATTTCGCTGAGTTACCAGCGACAGTTACTAAAGCTGCGGCCAATCGCAAGTGTTTCGGCACGCGAAAGCTTGGCAAAAGCGACGCAGGGCATAAGTTTCCAGAGGTGCTCTCAGAAGCCGAACGCGAGGCCGTGCTAGAATACCTCAAGACGCTGTAAAATAGGCAGTTTGCATTGATTGACAATCTACAACTAGCAGCGATACGATGGACAGAGTTGCCTACGCATAAATATCTCAAATGGAGTTTCTTGGTACATGTCCACGCCGATCACCCAGTTAGAACATGCCCGCGCCGGATCAATTACGCCCGAGATGGAGTTCGTCGCGAAGCGCGAAGAGTTGACCCCTGAAACAATTCGCGAAGAAGTCGCGGCGGGTCGGATGGTAGTTCCTGCGAACACGGTCCACATCGCAGCCAACCTCGAACCGATGGCGATTGGCATCGCGGCGAAGTGCAAAGTTAACGCCAATATCGGCAAT
>JAJDEE010000401.1 GCA_029259975.1 Planctomycetota bacterium | reverse complement strand
TAGATAGGCATCATGTAGCACAAAATTACTTAAATCTACGTTTCGAAAATCAACGCCTCGCAAGTTGGACCCGCTGTAATCAATTGCATCACGACCTGCGACAGCTTTGTGGAATGCTTCGATATCCCCTACTCGCAGCATCTTAAAAGCCGGGTCGTCATGAAATACAGGTGCGCTCATTTTAGACTCCTCCACGAAGTGTAAATTTTGACTTTGGGCGGTTCCGTAGTTGCACCTGGTATTCTATCGAATTCGCGATGTTTTTCTATTGCATTGCAGCAGAACTGACACAGCTTGAGTGATGCTGATTACGACTCTACCTCGGGTGCCAAGGACATTAGCACTTGAATAAATCCTCTCGCATCTAAACCATCGGACGCAGGCGGTCAGGTGCAATTCTTGGCCACATGAAAATGGATTAGCGTCATCAAATCGCCTCCCTCGCGGTTCGGCGAAACACTTACTGAACCGCAACCGCGAGGGAGCTGTCCACACAATGCCCTGCTCGAAAACTCCATTGATGGGTGCGCGCACGCCATCCTACGTATTGCGTAGCGACTGTTGAACCATTCTTTTCTAGAAAAAGAATCCACATCGAATCCCTTCGATTTTCTGCGTACTTTTTTTGTGAATCGTTTGGGCCTGTTCTTGGCCCAGTTGCCAGGCTGTTGATCGTCTTGGCAGACGTCGCCAAATTTTGCGAAAAACTCTTGACGCCGCTGCTGTATACTGTTACATTACTGTAGTCACTTGGCCCGGAAGGCTTAATTTTTATGCTCCTCAGAATCGAAAAAGGCTCGGCGGTGCCGATCTCTCGGCAGATTATTGGCCAGATCGCCATGCTCTGCGCCTCGGGCAAGCTTGAGCCGGGCGAGCGATTGCCATCGGTACGCGAGCTGGCCCGCGAGCTGGCGGTTAACCAAAACACGATTCTACGCGTGTACGAGCGGCTGGTGAGCGACGGACTGCTGGAGATGCGTCACGGCCAGGGGACGTTTGTGGCGAAAGACGCACCCTCCAGCAGTTTGGCCGTCCATCGCGAGCGGCTGGTCGAAGAGCTGCGGCAGTTGGCTCGCCAGGGGATTTCGCTGGGGCTTTCGGCCGATCAGATTCACGAATTGTTAGCCAAGGCACTCGAACAACTTCATACGGAGGATGTGAGATGTTCGATGTGAGATTGAAGATTGGCAAACCACATCTATCTCACATCATCTATCTCACATCTCAAATCTCACATTCTTTCGCTGCGGAGAATTCACTATGACCCAGCCTGCCATCGACATCCAAGCGGTCCACAAATCGTTTCGTCACAACGAAGTCTTACGTGGCATGAGCTTACACGTCGAGCGCGGGCATACGTTTGCGTTTTTGGGACGCAACGGTGCCGGTAAGACGACAACGATTCAGATGTTGCTGGGCCTGTTGAACCGCGACGAAGGATCGATTCGCGTGTTGGGTCTCGATCCTGAAAAAGAGCCGCTGGCCCTGCGGGCGCAGGTTGGCTACTTGGCCGAAGACCAAACGATGTACGGCTGGATGAAATGCGGTGACATTCTACGGTTTTTGGCACCGTTTTATCCAACGTGGGATCACGAACTAGCACTCAAGTACGCCAAAGATTTTGAGGTGCCGCTCGGGCAAAAAATAAAGCATTTGTCGAAGGGGCAAAATGTACGGCTGGGGTTGGTGATGGCCCTTGCGCATCGGCCCGAGCTGGTGATTCTTGATGACCCGGCGCTTGGGCTTGATCCAATCATGCGCAAGCAATTCAATCGCGACCTCATCACGCACCTGCAGGGCGAAGGCCGCACGTTTTTTTATAGTTCGCACCTGCTGTACGAGGTCGAACCGGTGGCCGATGTGGTGGCGATATTAAAAGAGGGCCAAATCGTGCGGCAGGCGGCAACCGAGGAGCTGCGGCGCGATGTGAAGCAGATTTTTTTGCCACGTGAGGCGGTGACGGCGTTGGGCAAAGATGCAAGCTTGCTCGACACCCGGCCCGATGGCGACGAGGTGGCGGTTACGGTGGAGGGTGCCGAGGAAGCGATTGAATCGCTGCGGCGTAAAGGGGTGGAGCATCGGGTCGTGGATTTGAATTTGGATGAGATTTTTGAGGCGTACGTGACGGGGAAGGTTGAGGGGCAGGAGACATCGGCAGAAGAGGTTGTATTGACTCCGTAAACGTAGGATAGGCTTCTAGCCTGTCCGTCAAATTTCACTCGCTCTCTCTGTGTTGGACTGACAGGCTAGAAGCCTATCCTACGGCAAACTGGCGAAATCCACAGGCAATTCCATGAACAATCGAACCCAACAAAAACCGATGCGATCCGTCTGGCAGAGTTTGCTGTGGAAGGAATGGCACGAGCATAAGTGGAAGCTGGTGGGGCTGATCGCGCTGGTATTGATGCTGGCCGTTATGCTCTGGCGTGGAGAGCCGGTATTACTTTCGGTAGCGGTCACTACCACACTGTTCTGTTACAGCATCTTGGCCGGACTTTTTCTTGGGATGCACACTGCGGCAGGTGAGAATGAGCACGGGACGATGCAGTTTTTGCAGACGTTGCCTGTGCCGATGCGAAAACCTGCGGGGGTAAAGCTGTTTGTGTCGTGGGTTACGGTGGTGGTTCCGGTACTGATTGTTGTCGGGCTGGCACATGCTTACTTGAGCTGGCACCAATTTACGCCTGCAATTCTCGCCAATATGGCCGATTGGCCCCGTCGCATAGGCATGTTCAGCACCTGGGGTTTTGAAGACTGGCCGTTTGGTGTCGGGCTAAGTGGCGTTCTGTGCGTCTCGAGCTTGCTGCTTTGGATGGCGGCGACGGGTGTGAATCGTTCGGACGAAATTCGCGCGGGTGCTGCCGGTTTTTTGACAATGGCTGTCGTTTGGTTTGGTCTCGCGATGCTTGGTTACTGGGCAGAGAAATGGGATTTGCCGGGACGAGACTACGGTATCGTAGTGGTTGCTGCCGCGCCCGGAGGGTTAGCTACTGCCCACCACTATATGGAGGGGTGGGGTAGTGCATTGCCGTTTTTCATTTCTGCCGTCGTCGGTCATGCTGGCCTCCTTGCCTGGTATCTCCTCCACTTTGGTCGTAAGACAGTACGCCCGGCCCGCACACTCGGTAAGCGTGTAAAAGCAACAAAATCTGATTGGCTCGCACCGCCACGTCGTAGTCAGTTGACGGCAATCGTTTGGAAGCAGGTGCATGAGACAGGGCCTCTGGCGCTCGTGGCTGCTACTGCTGTTTTGGTGATGGCCAGTTTGGCATTTTGGTTGAACAAAGAGAATTCAATTCAAAACAGCTTCACCGAGATACTCGCGGGCATCACCTTCTTCGTTGGATTTCTTGTGACCGTCGTCATTGGCCAGGGTGTGTTTCTGGAAGACCTCAAACCAAAAATCGGCATCTTTTGGCGGTCGCGACCGGTGAATACCACGCTGTGGTTTTTCGTCAAGTTTTTCACTGGGCTGACGGTGCTAGTAGTGACGTTTGGTGCTTTGCTGTTGCTGGCGTACGTCTTTGATACGGGTCGACCGTACTTCGCAACCGATCATTTAAGCATGCAGATCGCATTTACGGTCTTGGTTTTCTTGTTGATTTACACGCTGTCGATGGCGAGCTACTGCCTGGGGCGTCAGCCGATCATTGCTGTCGTTGCGGCGCTAGGCATTCTCTTTTGTGGCAGTTATGCCTTCGGGTTCGTGTTTGGTCGATTTGATTTCGATGGGTATGTGGGGTTTGTGGCGATGATCGTCGCTCAGATTGCAGCTACGGTAGTGGCTTGGCTAGCGGTTCGCAATAACTGGGGCTGGCATAAGTAAATGCTAGCGCGGATTCGTATTTGTTGTAGCGGGGACGTCTCGTCACCGCGTGCTTATTCAGGTCTTTTTCGCGCGGCGGCGAGACGCCACCACTACGCGGAAGTACCAATGCGCACTTCCTGCTTCCCTCGATATTCCTTGCTCGATATTGGATATTCAATTCCAGCCCCTACAGTTCCGCGCCCTGCCCTGCTAAAATCATCACCAATAGCGCATGAAAAAAGGGCCTCTGCTCGCCGGAACAGAGACCCTCGTGTGTTAGGCTGACCGGCTTATTGCTAAGCCGGAGACCCACAGCCTATAAGCCCGTATCGACGGGATTCGGCACCGGCTTAACCTGCAACTTTTGGCAAACCCACCTGCACAACAATCGGTCAACCCTGCAAATGGCACAATCCTCACAACTGGCCGCAAAACCCGTCGCGAAGCTGGCGCTCGAAGATGGCACTGTCTACACCGGCACTTCGATCGGTGTCGATGGCGAAATCGACGGCGAGGTCTGTTTTAATACATCGATGACTGGCTATCAGGAGATTCTCACCGATCCGAGCTATCGGGGGCAGATCGTCACGATGACCTATCCGCAGATTGGCAACTACGGCATCTGCGAAGAAGATCTCGAAAGCGAGCGGCCCCATCTCTCCGGGTTTGTGGTGCGAGAGCATAGCCGCATCAAAAGCAATTTTCGCTCGGAGGTTTCGCTCGGCGAGTTCCTCAAAGAGTGGGGCGTGGTGGCGATCGAATCGATCGACACGCGGGCGCTAGTGCGGCGTATTCGTTCGCAGGGTGCAATGCGAGGTGTGATTTCGACCACCGATCTCGAAGACGCCAGCTTAGTTGCGAAGGCGAAGGCTAGCCCAGGGCTGGTGGGACGCGATTTGGTGCGTGAGGTGATGCCAGACATGCCGTGCGATTGGCGCGAGACGGTGAGTCGGTGGACGCACTTGGCGAAGGATGAAGGCAGAAGGATCGAGGCGGAGGGAGCAGGGCCGCATGTGGTGGCGCTTGATTTTGGGATGAAGTGGAACATCCCGCGGCATCTTTTTGATATGGGTTGTCAAGTGACAGTGCTGCCGGGGACTTCTTCGGCTGAGGACGTGCTTGCTCAGAAGCCTGATGGGGTTTTTCTTTCCAATGGGCCTGGCGATCCGGAGCCGCTCGATTATGCGATCGACACAATTCGTGGCTTGCTTGGCAAGCAGCCAATTTTCGGCATTTGCCTGGGGCATCAATTGCTGTCGCTTGCTTGCGGGGCGAAGACTTTCAAGATGAAATTTGGGCACCGTGGCGCTAACCAACCGGTGCAGCAGCTCGCTACGAGCAAGGTTGAAATTACCTCGCAAAACCATGGTTTTGCCGTTGATGAAGACACGCTGCCTAGCGAGTTAGAAGTCTCGCACCGTAGCCTCAACGACCAAACGATCGAAGGTGTGCGACATCGCGAAGTCGACGCCTTTAGTGTGCAGTATCACCCCGAAGCGAGCGCCGGGCCGCATGATAGCCACTACTTATTTCGGCAGTTTTTTGAAATGATGAGTCGCTAATTTCTTTCGAATTATTGCTAGTCTCTAGTCAGCAGTGAAATGACTTCTAACGCTGCGACTGTGCACTCCGGTGTTCGGATGCCGTCGGTTTCGAAGCGTCGTATCACGTCGATCGCGAAACGCAAGTACTGTTCTCGTGATTCCTCGACCAATTCCCAACCGATGGCTGCGACGACTTGAGGCCACAGAATATGGGCTTGTTCGAGCGCGCTGGCATCACCACGGACTGCGGAGAAAACTACATCGTCCAGATCTTCTAACAACGCGCGTACGTACGCCGACTCGGAGCTTAGCAGTTGCGACGGCAACTCGTCCTCCGGTATATCAGCGACAGTTGACGACTGTGAATTGCCACCGTGGGCAGCATGGGGGCGAATGTGTTGACCGCCGTGTTGATCTTTCATGATTCGGTAGGCTCCTCGGAATCCTGTTCCTCTTGCTGACGCCGCTTAGTTGCCAAGCGGTTTTGGGCACGCCGTCGCAGCTCTCGGCGCCGTGTGGAAACCTCTGAATTGTCTTCCGAGGTCGCGTCTGTCGCCGGCTTATCTGTGGATTTGAGTTGAGTCGCTAGCAGCGAACATTGCTTATCGAGCAAGTCACGCATGCCTTTGAATTCTTCTTTCCATTGCGACTGTTCCTCGGCCGCATGTGCTCGTTCGGCTTCGAGTGTGGCGGTAATCTCTTCGCTGCGTTGCTGGGCAACTTTTAGCTCTGCCTCTAGTTCGATACAGCGTCGTTCAAGCTGTTCGAGTTGCTCAAGCTGATCGTCATTCTCTTCTCCGAGCTGCTGCGCCTCTTGCTGGGCAGCCGCTAGGTCAGCTTTCCATTGCGTGACTTGGCCACCAAGTTCTTCTTCTTGGATTTGGCATTTTTCAAGTGCATCCTCGCGCAGGTCGAGTTCCGTCTGCTTGCGAGCTAGCTCGTTTTGCCACTCGGCCAATTCACCATGCAGCTTTTCCAACGCCTGACAGGAGTCGTTTACCCAGGATTCGAGTTGGGAATGTTGCCCCTGCAGGGCTGCCATCGGCTCAAGCGTCGCCTGAAGCGATTCGAGTGTCTCGTCCGCAGAAATCGAAGTAGTCATTATCTAGTTACCTGGCTGACCGCGCGGTACGTGCGCGTAGTTCCTTAAATCTTCCAAGGGTTCGGCAGATCATTAAAAAAGACACCGAAGCAGGTGTCTTGAGCGGCGGGGACCGTCAACTGAAAAGGATTCGACTTGTCGGCATTCTGTGAAAAGGTGGGAACCGAGGGTGCGAACCCTCTGGCTAGTTGAAACGTAGCTTACAAATCTTCTGCAGGCAAACAAACGGTGAAAAGTAATACATTAAAAGCCTCTTTTGCAATGGCTCGTAATGGTTTCTACTAGCAATTTGGATCGACGGTGACTTTAGGCATCATTTACAATCACACCAGTAGCATGGCCAAGAACAAGAAAAGATCGAAGCGGAAGTCCGCCAATAGAATCGGCAATCTGCCTGTCGAGTCGCGTGCCAGCGAATCGTTGACCGTGTTTTGGACGGTCACGGTGTTAATGGCACTCGTCGCAGACCTAATGTCGGTTGCCGTTCACTTTTATTTGCTATCGAATCCGGACGCCGAGAAAATGGCGTTGTTGAAAGGCTTGCTGCTGTTCACCGGCGCATTAGTCGGTGGCGTATCGCTCGTCGCGCTGCCGATTTTGTATCGCGTCAGAAAAGTGCCACCCCCGCCTGGGTTGGCAGTGTTTGGAGCTAGCGTGGCGGTAGCGCCGATTTTGGCGGTCTTGGTGGGGGCGTTAGGCGATTGACTAACTTTTCTTGAAACTCATTATGGAATTACGCCCTCGAAAATTTCGGTTTCGCACTAGGTCACTGCTAGTAGCAATGGCTATTGTTGCTGTCGTGAGTACGTGGCCACCGTTACTTGTTCCAGTCACAGCGATTGGGTTTTTTATAATAGCCGATAACTCACTGCGTCTGCTCTTGATTATAACCGCTATCCTTGGCACATTGTTAGGATTATTATTGCCTGCTGTATAATCTTCTCCACAAGGTAATCAACCCCGCTCATTGCTCAAATTCTCCCGAAAATTTTACAATTCATTAGCCGTTCACGTAGGCGTTCTAAC
>JAJDEE010000041.1 GCA_029259975.1 Planctomycetota bacterium | reverse complement strand
TTGCTCACGCATGAAATGGGCCATTTTCTGCAGACGATCAAAAACCGGATCGCTGCCAGCTACCCACTTTGTATTCCCGTGCCGTTCAATGCGATTGGCACGATGGGCGCGGTGATTGGTATGGATGGTATGAAAGCCAATCGTCGCCAAATTTTTGATATCGGCATCGCCGGTCCGTTGGCCGGTTTGGTTGTCGCGATCCCGGTATTTTGGTGGGGCATTGTCGACCTCGATCTGACGAATTTGCCTCAGCATGGCGAGTTGCAACTTTATATGCCTTGGATCGGCCAATGGATGCTCGAACGAGCACATCCGCAATGGGCTGACGTACAGTGGGTTGGTCTCACGCAGGTCAATCCGTACTTTATGGCAGGCTGGGTTGGCATGTTAATCACGGGGCTAAATATGTTACCTGTCAGCCAACTCGATGGCGGGCACACGACCTATGCGCTGTTTCTCAAGGATGCCTACACGATATCACGCTGGTTCATTTCGCTGACTATTTTCTACATCGTGATGAACCTTGAGCAAGCCGTCATGTGGACGCCAATGGTCGTGCTGGTGATTTTGATGGGCATTCACCATCCGGAAACAGCCGACGACAACGTCAAGCTTGGCAAAGTACGCTGGGCAATTGGCTTGGCGTCGCTGGCGATTCCGTTGCTTTGCTTCCCGATTCAGGGCTTTCGGCAGTAGGTTCAGCGCAGCTCCAAACAGCCGAAAAAGCGGAACGCCTGATAGAGGCGTATTTTTGTTTCGAGCGAATCAGCAATCAGTGCTTGGCCGCTTCTACCCGGGCGTAGTTGAATAGGCCGGCCTCGTCAAAAATGACTCGGTCGGCGTAGCCGTCGAACCAGATTGCTTCGGGGTTGCGCGCGACGATGCAGACCTTGCCGCGGTCGGGGGCTGAGCCGGCGTTGCGCAGGATCTTGAATATGACGACGCCGTTTTCGGTGCCAGCAATGCCCGGGATCGGCTCATTCGTGACGGCCGAAACTTCGGTTTTTCCTTTGTAGTGAGTAATCGAAAGCCGGGCGTGGGTCTCTACTCCTGAGAGGCCTTTTTGCGATTCGTTGAGCGTCTGCCACGCGGTTTCGATGGGGACGTTAAACGCCTTGTGCGCGATGATGTCTCGACCACAAAAGAAATAGTGATTCTCTACACCAACCCGTTTGAGTGCCCGTTGCATGATTCGCAGGGCAGCGGAGTCGTCATTGATACTTTTGATGATCGGGGACTGGTTTTCGACGCTGATCCAACCACGGGCGACGACGCCCTCCATAGCCCTTTTGGTGTTGGGATGCCATCTGAGAATGCCGGAGGCGTCTTCGAGGTAGTTGCCCGCATCGTCTTTGGCCAAGAATTCGTCAGGGTGATTAAAATGGATCATAATCCGCAGTCCCACGTCGGGATACGTCAGATGAAACCGATCGAGCATTGCCAGAAAGGCATCGTCGAAGCGATCGGGGTAGAACGCCATCTCTTTGGTGCCGATGCGAATCGATTCGACGCCCGCTTCGGCCAGCGCAGCCAGCCAACCGGCGATTTTGTTGTTGCTCAGCACCATCGGGTCGCCGCCGGAGAGCAGGATTTCTCGCAACTTCTCGCGCCCCGACTCGGGATGCCTGCCGCCGTTGTCGGCGACGATTTTGTTGTGCGAACGGATGTAGTCGGTGATGTCAGGGATCTGTGCCATGCCTTTTTTGGCCACGGTGCCATCCTGGCGTTCGATCTCTTTGCGGCCAATCAATTCTTCGCGATAGCAAAATCGGCAATGGGCCGAGCAAGTCGAAACCACATACATCAATCCCATCTCGTACTTGTGCAGCAACCCCTCAACCGGGCTGTAATCCATTTGGAATCCGGGGTCCTCGGCACCTTCCAACTCTAGGGTCTCTGCGGGGCTGGCTTTGACCAAATTCCTGAGTGCCTGGCTCTTTTTAGCCAACTCGAAATAATGACGGGTCATTTTGACCGGCATACGCGTTTCGACATCGCGCTCGGTGCCTTTCAGGACACGCAGCGCTTCGATTTCGCCACTGGAATAAAAGCCCTGAACATCCTCTGGGGCCTTTTCTTTTAGAAACGGCGACAGCCCGTTAATAATCTGCCGATCGTATTTGGGGCTTTCGATAGCATCGACAAACGCCTGCTCGCGGGATGTCGGCACGTACTTTCCATCGGTCATCTGCTTTTCTTTGGCTTGCGATTCCAATGTGGGAACAGGGAGTATACGATTCCATTGTACCCATAAAACAGAGAGAATATTATCGCATTTGCGTAAATTTCTGTCTCCACAACGCCAGAATTTCTCTGGCTGAAGTGAATCGCCAGTGCTATGAACGGCCGACGAAAATTCGCCCTCGGACAGGCTTCTTGGCTGCCGCCAAAGGGCTAAGAACTCCTAATTTCGCAATACCAATACAGGGCAATGTGCTAGGCGTAGCACGCGTTCGGCAACCGAGCCAATCAGGAGTCGCGTAATGCCGGTTCTGCCGTGCGAGGGCATCACGATGAGGTTTGTAGCAGTCTGCTCGGCGTAGTCGGCGATACCGTGTCCAGGATCTCCGAAGGTGACGAAGAATTGCAGCTTGCGATATTTTTCGTCGGCAAATTCTTTGTGAAAGGACTCTTCAATTCTTTTGCGGCGGATCTCGTCGGTGTGGACTTCCCAGACGACCTCGGGAGAAGAGACCGCTAAATCGGACGCCACGTGAATCACGCAAACATCGGCGGCGGAGGATGCAATTTCGAGCGCAACATCGACTGCCTGGTGCGATTCTTTGCTGAAATCGAGAGGTACGAGAATTTTCTTTCCATTGAACCAACTCATTTGTTGCTCCCTTCTGTCATCATGGCTTTCACGATAATTCCGTTAACAGGACTAGTGGCCTAGCCTACTCCTCCGCTAACTCGACGAAGGCACCGATAATATCAAGCGCGCTAATTATGCCTACGGGACATGCGGCTTCGTCAAGTACGATCAATCGATGAATTCGCTCGCTATCCATGTACCGCGAGGCGTCGAGCAGTGATTGCTCGGCACCGATGCTTTGCACAGCATCGCTCATGTGTTTTCGGACGTACCCCTCAACTTTGCGTTCGATATGTACGGTGCCGGCCTCCTTGTGACGTTCCAACACAAACTCATGGACGAGTGACGGCAAACCTGCGTTGGTACTGAGCAACTGATTTCTGCGAGAGAAGTCGGTCAGGCTAAGTACGCCTACGCATTTGCCCCGTTCATCGACAACCGGCATGCCATGAATCCCATGCTCAAATAGGACGCGGGCCGCGTCGGACATGTCTGAATTAGCCGAAACGGTTACCACGTCGCGGTTCATGACGTCGGCGACACGGACTTTCTGTAGTTGCGAAACAGTGGCGTTCATGATGGTTACACCTCCTGCTTGCTCAAGGACCGTTCCCTTGCTTTTTCGACGGGCTGCTTGACAGTTATGACTGGACACGCTGCATGACGCACGACCGCTTCGGCTACGCTGCCCATCAAAAGCCTGGAGAGTCCGGTGCGACCATGCGATCCGATGACGATCAAGTCAACTCCCTCGCGCTCGGCAAGGTCAAGAATCTCTTGTGACGGATCGCCCAAGAGATACTGACGTTCGTACTGGACTCCTGCGACTGTAGGTTTGACCAGCTCCAGCAGAGCACAGTTTTCCTGAGCAATTTTTTCTTCCAGCTCAGGTGTGTCGGCAAAACCGCCGTAGGCGGACAAGTACGCTGGTGTACCTTCGCCAACGTGTAACAAAATCAAATGTGCCTTGAAGTCGGCTGCCAACGAGGAGGCAAACTTTAGCGCGCCATCGCTTGAGTGAGAGAAATCGACGGGAAGCAAAATTTTTTGGATGTTCATGATTTGCTCCTCTGCTTGGGCGAATGAACCTCCCTGTCAGGGGGAAAGCATTTGTGATGCCACATGCACTTCCTGCCACCTGCAAATGTGCAAGTGATGTGCCAATCCGTTGGGGCACCAATTCGCTGGGGAACAGGGCGATATTCTCTAGCACCGCGCCCAGGACTGCGCGGGTTCGCACACTGTGCGGCAACTTTTAGAGCGCCTTGCGAAGTGAGCCATTTGCGTCGAGAATGGGTATGGAATATGCATTGACTCTTATAAACGGCTAGAATCAAGGGTGTCATGGCTCAGCAAGGTGATGATCCAGCCAAACGCAACGCGGCACAAAACGAAAGCCGCGATCGTGAAGCGCGCTTGCAGGCCATTCTAGATACTGCTGTCGAAGCGATTATCACGATCGATGATCGTGGCATCTGCGAGACGGTCAACACGGCCGCTGTTGCGATGTTTGGCTACACCGTTGAGGAAGTACTCGGCAAGAACGCCTCTTTGCTTATGCCCTCGCCCTACCGAGATGAGCACGATCAGTATTTGGCCAACTACCTGCAAACGGGACAAAAGAAGATCATTGGCATTGGAAGAGAGGCCGTTGGTCGACGTAAAAACGGCGAAGAGTTCCCGATTCGCCTAGCTGTCAGCGAAGTGCAACTCGCAGATCGGCGGCTTTTCACCGGAATCATCCAAGACATCACCGAACAGAAAGAGTCGCAGCGACGATTGGTTCAGTCTGAGCGACTAGCGGCCTTGGGAGAAGCGATGGCACGGCTTGCCCACGAAAGTCGCAACCCATTGCAGCGCATTCAAATTGCTGTCGAGACGGCTAGGTTGCACAGCCAAACAGGCTCCTCGTTGGGAGATCAACTTGATGCGATCGAACGAGCCACCGATGGCTTAGATGCCTTACTGGATGAGCTAAAAAACTACGCGGCGCCGTTGAGCCTTGAAAAAGAACCTGTTTCGTTGGTTACGATTTGGCGCGAAGCTTGGCGCGCGACCTCACGGTCGCGGCGAGATAGAGAAGCTTGTCTACAGGAGAACGTAGGTAATAACGAGCCCGTTTGCTCGCTCGATCGTTTTCGCATGGAGCAGGTTTTCCGCAACTTATTCGAGAATTCGCTCTCCGCCTGTCAGGACCCTGTGCAAGTTGAGATCAGCGTGTCACCGACGCACAGCGAATCCGGCTCGTACTGGACTCTACGATTCAAAGACAATGGCCCAGGCCTCAACGAACAACACCTCAAAAGGATTTTCGAGCCTTTCTTCACGACTAAGACCAAGGGGACAGGGCTAGGCATGGCAATCGCTCATCGTGTGATCGATGCTCACCAGGGAACTATTTCCGTTGGTAACTCGAAACAAGGTGCAGAGTTCATCATCGAACTACCGCAGTGAGGGCATCACAACTGCAAGTCAATCGAGCGTAATAGGCGTCTGAAAGTTTGCCGGCTTAACTGCGAGTACCGAGCAAGAAATTTTTGGTAACAAACGCTCGGCAGTATTGCCAATCAGCAGGCCTTCGATACCCCCGCGAGCGAGGGTCCCCATTACCAGTAAAGCGATGTCGTGTTGCTCGATTTGGTCCCGCAAGACTTCGTCGGGCGATCCCTCGACGACCTGCACCTCCGCTGGTTTAGCTAGTTTGAACTGCTCAAGCTGACTAGCGATGTGTGCCCTCGCCGCCTGTCGAGTCTCTTCGCCGGCAGCCGCCAAAGCGTCAAGCGGCTTGGCTGCATTCACCTGCACCGCTTCGACAACGTGGACCACATGCAAAGGAGCTTGATGAAGCTCGGCAATTTTTGCCCCAAGCTCCAATGCAAGATCGCCCACCTCGGTAAGGTCGTGACCGACGAGAATCGCCTCGTGAGAATTCGCGCGCGGCGGATGCGTCACCCAGACAGGACACGGGCAGCTGCGCAAGAGATTCATCCCAGTGCTGCCAATGAACAATCGCTCAAGTACGCTCCGTTGATTGCCACCGACAATGACTAGGTCGCTATCTTCGCGTAATACTTGGCGAATAATCTCAATCCAGCTTTTGCCAAAAGTGACCCTATAGCTAGCTTCGATACCCTGTTCTTTGACTCGATCCACTAATCCGCCAAGCACTCGCTCGGCTTCGCCGAGTACGGTCGAACTGGCATTCGCGTCAGCTTGGATTGACTGCTGCGCTCGGGCACCGATGTCGAGCGAAAAGAAAAGCTGTAGCCGCGCCGAATTCAATTTAGCTATCCACAGCGCGCGTTCGATCGCCTCGACCGTGGAGGGGGCTAATTCGTTGCTCACGAGTCGATCGCCGGCAGCAAGGTCGACGCCGACGAGAATGTTTTTCATTTTAATCATAGTAATAACTACTACTTTCAACGCGTCTGGTGTGCCTCTTTATTCATTGAAGCTCTGGCGTTAAATTGTGCAACACCTGTGAAGCTAGGGCGAGTGTATCCTCGGAGAAGGCATTGTGCTAGCCAACAACATTTCCCAAGAACAGACCAACGCCATAGGCTAAACCTGCGGCTCCGCTACCGATCAATAGCGTCTCTACCCCAGCGCGAAGCCACGACTCGTCAACAAACCAAGACTTTGCCGTTCCGACTAGGAAGAACGCGACACCAGTCAAAACCGTGCTTACCAGATAAGGATGCGATAATCTCGTCGGGGCAACAAAGTCGTAAATAAAAGCAGCTAGCGGAATAAAGCCTACCAGCACAAAGGCGATCAGTGTCGTGACCGCGGCCTTCGTCGCCGAAGGCCCCTCAAGCGGCAGTCCCAGCTCTTCAACCAGCATCGTATCAACCCATCGGCGGTGATCTGCGGTGATCACGTCGACCACATGCTCCAACTGCTCGTCTTCAAATCCTTTGCAGGCGAAAATTTGGCGAATTTCTTCGCGTTCGCCCTCGGGATACTGGGCGATATGCTGTTCTTCGATCCTACGTGCTTTTCGTCTCAGTTCTTCTTCGGTCTTCGTCCCCAAATAATTGCTAGCAGCCATGCTAAAACCGTCTCCCACCAGATTGGCCACGCCGAGTATCAGTATTACACTCGTCGACAGCCCAGCGCCAGCCACTCCCGAAACGACTGCAAACGTCGTCACGGTGCCGTCAATCGCGCCGTACACAAAATCTCGCAAATAGCTGTGCTTAGACTGAGCCTGCAACCGCTGGCGAATGCTCTCAGGGGTATGTGTTGCGGCTAGGTCAACATGGTCGGGCGAGGACGTAAGGGCTTTCTGTCGTGTCATCTAGCGGACGATCTCCTTTGGCTCAATATGATACTTTTCGATTAGCCGATACAAGCTCCGGCGGCTGACGCCTAACGCTTTGGCTGAACGCAGTTTGTTGCCCTGCTCGTGCTGAAGTGCTTGAACCACTCGTGCTCGTGTCAGCGAGGCGAGATCGATATCGGCTGCCAACAGCACCGAGTTCGAATTGGTGGGGCTACTCAGAACCTCTGGTGGTAGGTTCTCTTTACGCAAAATCTCGTCATCGGATAGCATTTTTACCCGTTCGATTGCATTGATGAGCTGGCGCACGTTTCCCGGCCAAGGGTACCGTGCGATCACTTCGCGGCAGGCCGGCTCAAATTCCCATCCAGGTCCGGCAAAATGGTCTGCCAACAGCAGAACGTCTTCGCCACGCTCTTGCAAAGATGGCAACACGATCGTCATGACGTTGATGCGGTAGTACAAATCTTCGCGAAATCGTTTTGCTTCGACTTCTTGGGCCATATTCCGATTAGTCGCCGCAATGATACGCACATCGACTCGACGTTCTTTGAGCGATCCAACTCGACGCATCGATCCGTTTTCCAAAACGCGCAGCAGCTTCGGCTGCAATGCTGGCGATAGTTCGCCGATTTCGTCAATTAACAACGTTCCGCCATCAGCCACCTCGAACAACCCCGGCTTTGAGGCAACCGCGCCGGTGAATGCCCCCTTTTCATGCCCGAACAGATCGCTTTCAAGCAATTGCTCGGGCAAGGCGGCGCAATTGATCACTACGAGTGGTTTATCGGCGCGACTGCTTGCTTCGTGCAGCCCAGCTGCTACCAATTCTTTACCAGTCCCGCTTTCGCCTTGGATGAGAATGGGTTTGTCGCTGGGCGCAGCTCGTTCGATCAGCCTAAACACTTCTTGCATCGGACTAGAATCGCCGACCATGTGATGCTTGGGGGCACTGTGTTTGATTAAGGCCCTTAGTTGGCGATTTTCTTTGCGAATGCTACCCGACTCGGCTGCCTTGCGTACAATTGCGTCGAGCTGCTTCATGCGTATTGGTTTGGCTAGAAAGTCATACGCGCCAAGCTTCATCGCCTCGACTGCAGTTTCGATTGTGCCAACCCCTGTCAATAAAATGACCTCGGCTTCTGAGTTGTCGAGTTTGATCTTCTCTAGCAATTCGATACCGGACATACCAGGCATGACCATATCGAAGATCGCCACGTCGAAGACGCGGTTTTGCATTTTTTCGAGCGCTTTCTCAGCGCTGCCTGCCTCGTCGACGTGATAGCCGAGCTGGCCAAAATAGTTGACTAGCCCGATGCGCAGCTCGTCGTCGTCGTCGACGACCAGTAAATCCAACTTCGAGTCTGATGCTGTCATTTGACAATTCTTTCTGCTTGAAGCAGCGTTTCAATTGGGGCACAGGCGACCGCAATTGCTTTACTCTGAAAATCGGCTTCTTTGACAAGGACAAAGCACTAGTGCGCTAGCTTACAGCAAGTTGGATGCCACAGTAACGCAGCAGTGGTAGACATGCAGCTACTAGCTTGGATATCGTTGCCTCGAGTCAAACAGTGGCGGAAACGAGCAAAACTCGACAGGTCTGTTGTGCGATATCGCACACCTGCACACCGAGATTATAGCCTCATTAAAGCGGCGGATCCCTACTTGGCCTGAAATCTAGGCAGCCTGCGGGCCATGCGTCAATGCTGCCTGACATTAACGAACACGGTGATTATCGCGATTTTTACGATTCTTCCGGTTATTCCTGCATCTCCGCGACGCGTGTGGACGATTGGTCTTTTGTGTGAGATTCCGACGCAATGGCATTTGGCTATTAGGGCGTCTGGCTCAAAGATTGCAAAGTAGGGAGGCTACTGCGGTGAAAAAGCTTGTCATAACCTTTATTGTTGGTGTGCTCCTGAGTGTCGGTCGAGGGACTGCTGCACAGGAATACCTCGTTCCTTCAGCAGCCAGTCCACCTCAAATGGAACTGCCTGCTGTGCCGGACGTTGGCTCCGGGTCACGAGGTTCTGGGATGCGCGGCGAGCTGCCTGGCATGACAGCCTCTTCGCCGTCCGCGGGAGAACCTACCCAGGAAATCATTCCCGAACCCATAGCCTCCGGCGACTTGCAGCTCGGCATCCAGCCTTTCGATTCGGGCAGCGACTACCAAGCTCTGTGCTGCGAACCTGCGCTACTTGAAAGCACAGGAACATGGCTTCGACGCGGATTTTGGTACTCCGAATTTGATGTGCTTTTGATGGATCGAATTTGGAGCCGAGACAATTTCATCTTGGCTTTTCAGAATAACACTGCTACAGGCGGAAATGGTGCTCAAAACAACCTTATCGTTGATGGAGGTCGAAGTGGAGCAGAATTAACTCCGCGCTTAAACATTGGCCGTTTCTTGTTTCGCGACCATAAAAACCGTGACCATGCCATGGAATTCGTAGCGTACGGAGGCAGTCAGTGGTCTCAAGCTGGGAGTCTTGGCGCCACTACTGGAAATACCTTGACCGTTGGCTCTTATGTTAATATTGAATCCGCTTTCCAGATAGGGACCGTCCGATTCCCGCTAGATGGAGGCAATATTTCGTTTGATGGCGCAACGAGTATGCAATACAGATACGATAGTCGGTTCAACAATTTTGAACTGAACTACCACGTCAAATCGCGCATGCTGAAAGATCGCATGGAGCTTGAGCCGAGCGGGCACTGGGTACGTCGTGCTCAACCTTCGACATCGCGTTCGTTAATCGCAGGCATTCGCTATTTCAACCTCAGCGAGGACTTCGACTGGGACGCCTTTGGCATCACTGATGCTAACGGCGCCACGCAAAGTGGCAACTACCGAGTTCGAGCAGATAACGATCTGATCGGTACCCAGGTTGGCTTTAGCTGGACACACGAGACCTCCCGTTGGAGTTTGGGTGCAAAACACAAAAGTGGCATCTACATAAACAACACCGATGTCGAATCGAGTTTTGAAGTTACTGGCGGCGTGACTTCAGGGGACAATGATGTTAACGTCGACAACTTGTCGTTCATCACCGAAAGCTCCTTGATTGGCAAATGGCACCTGCGGCCCAATTTCTCGCTGCGGGCAGGGTTAGAGATCATGTACGTCAGCTCGGTCGCCCACGCTGCAGAACAGTTGAACTTTGTACCTGTTTCGACCTCACAATTGGTAGCTACCGGCGATACGACATTCATGGGCGGTTTGATCGGTTTTGAAGGTTACTGGTAAGCTCAGCGAGAGCAGCAGGCTGTTGGCCGCTGTCATTTCGCCGTAAAGTCTTGCTACAAAAGATGTTCTGGATAGTCCGGTCCTGCGGTGATCGACAAATCGTTGCATTCGGCAAGCCCAGCCAACATAAGAGTGCTGAGCCACATCGAACGTCCAGTTTATGGACGTGTCGGCGTAGACTTGAGTGGCCGTTCGCGTTAGCTTGGAGAGCTGTAAAGCTGCCAAATCCGGTTCCCGAACAAGCCTATTCGGCCAGAGAGTTTTCGCTTCCGGCGGATTTGAGCATTCGCACCAACCCAAACTTGCTAGGCTTGGCCCAGCATGATTTTCTCGCCCCCATCTACGTTGATAAGCTGAGTTAGCAAGCCGATGAAGCAACCTTCGTTTCTGGCACGAAAGACGCTGGGGCAGCCCAATTATTTTCTGCTGGCCATGCTGGCGGCATTTTTGTTGGCGCTGATGCCGCGCGGCGCGCGCAGGGCAATCGAAAGTAACACCAACAAAGCCGAAGATTGGCTGCCGCCCGGCTATGCCGAATCGGTCGATTTGCGTTGGTTTCGCGAGTATTTTGTAGGCGAGCAATTTGCCCTGGTCAGCTGGGACGGCTGCACACTCGGCGATACCGAAAAACTTGAAAAGCTGGCCCGCAGCCTGGTTCCAACCCAGCAGGCCCTTTCCAAGGCGGGGGCCGACTCCGACCTTCTCCAGCGTGCCCAGTGGTACCAAGGAATCATTACTGGCCCGCAGGTCTTGGAGCAACTTACCGATTCGCTCGGAATTTCGTATGGCGACGCAGTCAAACGAATTGACGGTGCTTTGGTCGGCCCCGTCCAACGTGATGCGGAAGGCAAATCGTTCGGCAACGACTCGCGCGCAACCTGTCTGATCGTCTACCTCGCCGAAGCAGCAACCGGCGATAATCGCACGATGCGAAAGGCGATCGAAAAGATTAGCGAGATTGCGTCGACCGAGTGTG
>JAJDEE010000005.1 GCA_029259975.1 Planctomycetota bacterium | reverse complement strand
GGGATAGTCGCGTTTGGCGTGATTGCCAGTCGGCTCGGCGGCGAAGAAACGTTACTGGCCAACTTGCAAAAACTGGGCGAGGCGATCCCCAAAGAAAAATTGACGCGCGTCGATATGTCGAAGACAAAATTTTTCACCTATCTACTCATCCCGCTGTCAGTCGGGATGTTTCCGCATCTGTTCCAACATTGGCTCACCGCCAAAAGTGCGAACAGTTTTAAGTTGCCGATCGTGATGCACCCCGTTTTCATCATGATCGTCTGGGTGCCGTGCGTTCTTATTGGCGTCTGGGCAACCACCGAATACGTAAATATCCCGCCACCCGTACAAGCGAACGCGAACATCGTGCTTCCATTCTTGGTAAAGATCAAAGCGGGGCCACTCTTAGGCGGTTTTCTGACGGCCGGAATTTTAGCCGCAGTGATGTCGTCGCTTGATAGCCAGTTTTTATGTTTGGGGACAATGTTTTCGACCGATATTGTAACGCACTACGCAAGCCGCGATCGCTTCACCGACCGGCAACAAGTTTTTATGACCCGGGCATTCATCATCGCGATCGTCGCCATTACCTACGCTTGCAGCTTGGCCCAACCCAAAAGTGTGTTTACGCTCGGCATCTGGTGCTTCAGCGGTTTTGCGAGCCTGTTCCCGCTGGTTTTTGCAGCTGTCTATTGGCGGCGATTAACCAAGTGGGGCGCGTATGCCGGCGTGCTGGCGACGATCAGCACTTGGATTTACTTTTTCCGCGCAGCCGAGTGGGGCAAAAATCGCTCGTACACGATCGACGTCGCAGGCTACGAAATGATGCCCGTCGCGGCGATTTTTCTGGCCTCGTTGGTGGCGTTGGTAGCCGTATCGCTGGTGACGCGTCCGCCGAAGGCCGAAACGCTGGAGAAGTTTTTTGGTGAGTGAGTGCTTGTGAAAATCGCCTATCTCGCCGCTGGCGCCGCGGGCATGTACTGCGGCAGTTGTTTGCATGACAACACCCTGGCCACCGCGCTGCTTGCGTTGGGCGAGGATGTTGTGCTGGTGCCGATCTACACGCCGATCCGCACCGACGAAGCTGACGTCAGCGAGCGGCGCGTCTTTTTCGGTGGGATCAACGCCTATTTGCAGCAGAAGATCCCGCTATTTCGACACACGCCGCGCTGGTTCGACCGTTGGCTCGACCACCCTACCCTGCTCCGCTTGTTGGCAGGTCGTGGCGCGAGCGTCGATCCGGCGAAGCTCGGCGCGATGACCGTTTCGATGCTAAGCGGCGAAGTTGGGAATCAGCGTAAGGAACTCGACAAACTCGTCGACTGGCTGATCGACGAAGTGCAGCCCGATGTGGTGCATCTGTCGAACTCGATGATGTTGGGACTGGCGCGAATGATCGCCAAACGCTGCGGCCCGCCAGTCGTCTGCTCGCTGTCAGGCGAAGACATCTTTCTTGAAAAACTCACACCGCCCCATTACGAACAAGCCAGGCTGTTGCTTCGCGAACGGGCGGCAGAGGTTCAAGCCTTTGTGTCACTCAACAGCTACTACGCCGATTTTATGGCCGAATACCTGAGCGTCGAACGAGCAAAAATCCACGTCATCCCCCACGGCCTAAAACTCGAAGGCCACGCCCAATCGCAAAGGCCCATCCCAGGCGTGCCGCTCCGCATCGGCTATCTTGCCCGCATTTGCGAAGACAAAGGCTTGCATCTCTTGGTCGAAGCCTGCGAACGACTGATTGAGCACTACGAATTGCCGCAAATTGAGCTTCATGCCGCCGGCTACTTGGGATCCAGCGATCGCAAGTACCTGCAGCAGATACAGAAACGAGTGAATCAAGGGCCGTTGGTCGGAAAGTTTCGCTACCATGGCGAACTCGATCGAGCGGGGAAAATCGATTTCCTACAGTCACTCGATGTCTTCAGCATGCCGACAGTCTACCGCGAAAGCAAAGGCTTGCCCCTGCTCGAAGCCTTGGCCAACGCGGTGCCTGCTGTGGTCCCCCAGCATGGTACTTTTCCCGAATTGATCACCGACACCGGCGGCGGACTGCTGTGTCAGCCGCACGATGCTGCGGATTTAGCTGCAAAATTAGCCTCGCTATTAACAGATTTGCAGCGGGCTAAGGAACTTGGCCGAGTGGGCCAGCAGGCGATCCGCGATCGTTACCACGCCCAGGCAATGGCCAAACGCACCCTGTCGCTCTACTGCGATCTCCAGAAAAGAACATAGGGATCCCCATAGCAGGCAGACTCACGCTATAATGTCTGCTCTCTGCTAGGTGGCCCCACAAATGGCACTCTTTTCCATGTCAATTGACCAGAATCATCCCTCTGAAGGAGCTGCTCAACCTGCGAAGCCTAGAGGTGACGAGAGGGACTCGTCTTCGGATGCAGAAGTCACGCTTCAGAAATACCAACGTCTCAAGCGGGAGTTGGAACAGCGCGTGGCTGATCGTACGGTGGAGCTGAATCGCATCAATCAGCGACTTCGTGAAAGCGAAGCACGCTACCGCTCCGTCGTTAATAGTCAGACCGAATTTGTTATTCGTTGGATGCCCGGAGCAATCTTTACATTTGTCAACAAAGCCTTCTGCCGTCGACTTGGCCAGACGAGTGACGAGCTGCTAGGTACTAGTTTTTTGCCAATTATCCATCCCGAAGACGCTACCGATTTTCAAGACGTGATCGAAAA
>JAJDEE010000400.1 GCA_029259975.1 Planctomycetota bacterium | reverse complement strand
TCGATTGCAGAAGTTGTCGTCGCCGCAGGCTTTCCTAGCA
The DNA here is from genome assembly GCA_029259975.1 of Planctomycetota bacterium. Lineage (GTDB taxonomy): Bacteria > Planctomycetota > Planctomycetia > Pirellulales > Lacipirellulaceae > Bythopirellula. The sequence goes on along the minus strand of JAJDEE010000400.1, from coordinate 4,247 downwards.
TTGACAGGATGGGCAAGGCATTTCAGCGCGTCCACCGCATGTCACCCGGAAACTATCGACGTCGGAAGCAGTGAATAGAGTGTGTGTCATAGGAACAGTCGTGCGATTTCTAAATTGACTTGGCGAAAAGAGAGCCTGTGTGTCGCAAAACGATCAAAGAATATCACGCTAAATCAGAGACATGCACTGCGAGAGTAATTAAAATTGAAGCAGTGGAAAAAATAATTCGGGCTGGAGAAGAAGAGATAGGAGATATTCGAGCCTGGATCGGTTTCAGGAATCTCGAAGTAGGGAATGCAGGGAGTATGGTTTTGTGCAGAGTAGCGGTAGATACTCATTCAGTGTCCCATAGTTCTGTAAGTGGTGGCACATTTGCTCGGAATTTTCCACACCGTTCCAATAGCGAGCAGGTGGAAACGTATAGCTAACAAGAGGGAAGACTAATGAAAAAACTACTATTAGTTGTATTGATAGCATGTCTAGCAGGGAATGCGTCGGCGGCCTTTGTGTCGCCACTTTGGGAGGGCACAGCAACACCTTTTGGAGATATTGGTATTGCGGCTAACTGGCCCGGCGGAGTCGTGCCCTTTGGGAGTTCAACCGGTTTGATTTCGTCAACAACCCTATCATCGTGGGAAACCGATAGTGCGTTACACGACATCCGTGTGCGTCTGGCTGGTACCGGTATCTTGACTGTTCCAGGCAATGCTCCAACTCCCACCGATCCCGTCACTAACGGAGAGGAATTTGCGATGCGCGGTGGAACGACGTCTGGACTGACCACGTTAGTTGAGGTAGCGGGCGACGCTGGTGCCCTTAATCTGAATGTTGGCAAATTGACGATGTGGTCGCAATTTGGTGGCAACATGACGTTAGACGTCATTTCGGGAGGTGTGGAAGCGAGTGAGTTGAACTTAATTTCGTCAAGCAACGGAGCCATCAACATGCTTGATGGAAACCTGCACGCAATCAGCAGTGCTACGGCCGATGCTCAGTTCAACATGCTGACTGGCGGTACCGGAAACATTACGATTGATGGGGTAGAGAATAATGTTTTCAATGTAAACTTTGAGACGGGCAACTTGGGAAGCTTCACGCTTGGCAGCAAGTTTGGCGGCGTGGCTGGCGGTGTCTGGGAATTCGCGGTTGCCAACGGCTTCATCAGTATTGATGGTCTGGCCACTACCGCTGCTTCTAGTTTCAGCATCACCAGCACGGGCGGAAACGATTCCACGATCGCACTAGTTCCCGAGCCAACATCAGTTTTGCTATTAAGCCTGGGTGGCGTGTTGCTAATGGCTGGTCGCCGGAGGACAAGTCCTCACTAAGTTTTGATCAATCCCGGTATCCTCGTCCGTATCTCAATGGAAAATAGTTGTGATGCGGCGAAGGTTTAAAGTCCCTCCCCTATTCCTTCCCTCAAATTTTCGGGGGAAGGGATTTTGGGCAGGCTCCTCGAAGTTTGTGTTTGGGTCATGGATTTGGCCCTGGTTGAATTTTTTAACAAGGCGAAATTTAACAAGGCGAAAGAAATATGATCTACTCCAAAAATCGTTCTTTAACAACGGTACTCGGATTTGTTTTTTTGTTGATTGGCAGTTATGCCCAAGCCCAGAGACCTGACCACTTAGATGGCATCGGTGATTCGTTGTTTTTGTTCAAACCGGATGCAAGTAATCCGTTAGGCGGCACAAGCCCGCTCTTTGCGTTGGGTCAGTGGCGGGGTGGGGTCAATGGTAATTTTTTCCCCAATAGCACAGGCTTCGGCAATAATGTGGCTGAGATCGCTGGCACTGATGCCCAAATCGTGAATTCGCCCGTTGTCCCACTGGTCGGAGATATCAACGGGGACGGAGTCGCTGACATTGCAGTCGCTGGAGACGATTCTCTGAATAGTGCCGTTATCCTGGGGCGTAACACGGGCACTGCCTCGGCGACTGGTAGTCTGTTGCTGCCCCCCGTTGGTCCTGAGGGCAGCCCCGACAACTTTGTAACGGGTGCTCCAAACACGGTCGGCCATTTCCTGGGTGATGTGGATGGAGATGGACGCGACGACGCCATTACGTCGTTTGGCACTGCTGGCGGCCCAATGACTTGGGGGGCCAAAACCTCCGACCAGTTTGGACTTGACGAAGGCAACACGGCAACCAGCGGCGGCGGAGTCCTCAGCGTAGGTGGTATCGGTAACATCGGAAATCAACCACTGGTCGGCGATTTCAATGGCGATGGACGGGCCGACGTCGGTGAGTTTATCGACGGTGGTGGACCCGGGGGACTTGGTTTTGTTGTGACCGTACTCAGCGATGCCAACGGGATTGGGACGCCTGCCGCAGGCAACGCGAATATTTTGCAAGGCCCGGCAGAACTTCAGCCGGTTGGTCACATTACGGCCCTCGTAGGCGATCTGAATGGCGATGGCTTCGATGACATTGTGACAGTCGACGATCGGAGTGGTAATGGACAGTTGGTTTGGGTGGCTTCTCTCAATGAGACAACCACGGACCTTGTGAATAATCCTACAGGCCGCACGTTTGTCGGGCCCTCGTCATTCAACGGAAGTCTGTTTTTGCCTAACGTGAACGATACGCTTGTCGTCCCGTTTTTGGCGGATATTAATGGCGATGGCCGCGACGATCCGATCATCTATCACGAGTTTACTGATCCTACTGGAGCCATCCCAGGCACGTCGCCAACCGACTCGCTGGGCCAGTTTTTAGTCGCCTTCACTTCACCAAATGGCGACTTGACGACGACCGCTTTTAGCACGGATAAGTTTTTGAATCTGACAACTAAGTTTGGACAAACGGGTGGCTGGACACCGCTGGCCGGGCAGGTGCATGTGTCTGACGACGCTGATTTCGATATTGACGGCGACGTGGACGGGGCCGATTTCCTGGCTTGGCAGCGTGGCTTGGGTACCCCCAATGCACTCCGCGTAAACGGCGACACCGATGGTCTTGGCGTTGTGGATCAAAGCGATCTGGCGGTATGGCAAAGCCAGTTTGGCAATGCGATTCCGATCATCAGTGGGGCGCAAGCCGCCGCCGTACCTGAGCCGACATCGATCTTACTGCTCGGACTTGGCAGCTTGTTTGTGTTGGGCACTCGACAAAATAACAGGAATTAGTTTATTCTTTCACTGGACGTATTTAGGTGGTACATAATCTCGATGTCGCTGCTAAGGCGCTTGTGACATCGTGGAAGTACTGGGAAGAACATCGTGCATCGGTCCACTCAAGGGGCAGCGGACAGATGTGCTTTTCCCCAGTCTTTTCATCAAGGAGCTTTGAATTGTTCAGGCGGCAAAAATTCAAACGTGGCTTTACCCTGGTGGAGCTGTTGGTCGTGATTGCGATCATCGGCGTGCTGGTGGCCTTGCTACTGCCAGCAGTGCAAGCAGCGCGGGAAGCGTCTCGTCGGTTAACTTGCATGAACAACATTCGACAGCTTGGTCTGGCTTTGCATAATTACGAGTCTGCTCGGAGTGAATTCCCAACGCTTACCGTCTTCGGATCCGATGATGGAAATTCTCCCGAAGCCCCCCGACATCACACTTGGTTAACGTTCATCTTGCCCTACATGGAGCAGGGGGCCGCTTATAGTACGATTGACTTTGATCAACCGGCCCACGGAGGTTCGCCGCAGCAGATTGCCGGCACCGTGGTGTCGACATTGCTTTGCCCTTCTAGCGAACAGTTCGGCGACGTCACGGAATCTCACGGACTTGCTGTGACCAACTACGCGGGTTCCGAAGGATACGAGTTCGGCATGCCTGGACTTGATGTGGTTCGCTGGACTTTCGACCCTGCCGATAGCGTTCTTCCCACAACCAACCTAAAGGGCATCTTTTCTGCGGGAGAATCCCAATCGTTTCGCCAGATCATCGACGGCACGTCGAATACAATTGCCATTGCCGAGGTGAGTACCTTCTCGAAGTTTGGTGGGGGTGGGGCGTCCAGGCATAAAAGCGGGACAGGGCGTCAGCGCGTCGGGGTCGACGAGGCGATCTTCCGCCCCGCTTTCGTTGGTTCTCAGCTTTGGGGAGTGGGATCGAACAATTTCGCGTCGGTACATCATCGCGTCTATAGCGAGGCGGATGGAGGCACTAAAAGTCCTGGTCGTTGGTTTTTGGAATTTCCATTCGCGTTCGAGGTTGGTTATATTTCCCACTTTGGACCTAATACCGAATTTTTTGGCGCTGATTCGCAACATGCCGGCGGTATAGTCAATGTGACCATGGCCGATGG
>JAJDEE010000399.1 GCA_029259975.1 Planctomycetota bacterium | reverse complement strand
AATCCAAACATTTTCCACATGAATACACGCCAGCTACACGATGTTGCGATCCGACCCATGCTGGCAACACTTCATCTAGCCCTTGCTAGCTGAGATGAAAATACCATTGATCTTGAAACCTCATTTTGCAAAAGCCCAGTTCCAGGTAACAGCTATGCCTAGGCAAGTTTACTTGCAGCAAATCGCAGTGATTTGTATTGCGTTGACCACGCGCTGCACGATAGCGCACGCCCAGCTCGAACAACTGGCGAATCGTGTCCCAGTGTCTGCCAACGCCTTCGTCGTGATCAACGTGAAGTCCGCTTACTCGAGTCCCTTGTCCCGAGCACAAAACTGGGGCCAAGAGAGTCTCGAAGCTCAACGTGCAGGTATGATTGCCTTGCCTGAGGAAGCGGAACTCTTTCTCATGGCTGCCGAGATTGATTTTGAGTTCATGCATCCTCTCTGGGAGATTGCCGTGGCTCATGTACGTCAGATGCCCTCGATGCAAGAGATCGCCACACGTAGCGGTGGTCGATTAGATCATTTTGCTGGTACTGATGCTGTCGAACGTCCCAATGATAGCTTTGTTGTCAGGCTTGGGCCTAGGGTTATCGGCGCCATGGCTCCAGCCAATCGACAGCAGGTCGCGCGCTGGATACGCGATTCACGCCTCAGGAAATCTCCCGAGTTGTCACCGTATCTGGCCGAGACTTTCAAGGCGGCGAACAATCCCAAGAACCACGTCGTCTTGGCGCTTGAGCTACAGGGCCTACTCGCCCCAGCAGAGGTCGCGGATAAGTTGGCTAAGAAATACCATTCGCTTCTGGACGATTCGGCGAACGTGACAGCCCTCTCCGAAATCATTGCCGGTATTCGTGGCATTTGCTTAGAAGTTCAATTGCGGAGTCCTGCCCAGGCACGGCTCTCGATCGACTTTGATCAGGACGCTGAGATTCTTGCTGAAATTGTAAAACCGCTGCTCATGCATGTGCTGGCTAAGAATGGTGCCGGAATTGATGACATCCAGGACTGGAAAGTCAGCCCCCAAGGCAAGTCGATCGCCTTCGAGGGCAAGCTCTCGCAGAGCGGACTCCTTCGTGTTTTCTCTGTGCTATCAAGTCCCGTAGGCCCCCTGGCTGCCAGTGCAGTATCAGGCTCTTCAAGCGAGAAAGCCGCTGCAAAATCGTCGCAACAGTACTTTCAAACGGTTACCAACTATCTGAATGATTTGTTCTTCAGTGAACGCCGGCCCAGCAGTCTTCATCAGGTAAAAACTTGGATCCAGCGTTACGCCCGCAAGATCGAAGACCTCGACAATTACCAAGTCGACAAAGAAGTCATTGCATTTGGTCGAGAGACAGTCGACTCGCTCCAAGAAATCGTCCGTGTGCTTGATCGTGCCGAAATGCGCAGCGATTTACGCGAGTCGAATATGTACAATTTTGGTCGTCGCCGTTATGGGCGTTACGGGGCTAATGACTATTTTGAGAAATCGTACGTCAGGCGAGATCGCGAGTTGATTCAAGCCGACGAGACCGGTCGTGGCCTCGTAGCTGCTCAAGAGATCGTTGAGCAGCTACGAGAGTTGTCTGCACAAACTCGTCAAACCATGACACAACGCTACGATCTCCCCTTTTAGAAAACCCAATGTCAGTAGTTCTACATCCAGGGCCTTTCATTTTTTCACAATACCCGGTCTAGCGATCGCTAGGGCTAACAACTTAGCGTGCGGTTGCCCCGGGGTTGACCTCCGTTCCGCTCGGCAAGAAAAACGGCTTAGAGCTGATCCAAGATCCGACGGGACTTGTGTCGAGCTAATTGGTCCGATGAAGAAATATGGGCCGCCCGCCCAAGCCCATCACGTTCTCGCGTGTGACTGGGGTTTAAGTGCCAGGTCTGGCGATGTTTGCAAATGCTAACCCGCCTTGGCAACCTACATTGAGATATGTGGGTTCCAGGCAAACTACCGCCGAATTTGGTATTTCTGATCGTCGTGACGAAACCGACCGGCGACGTTAGGCACGATGCGGGTGAGGTGCAATCAAACCCGTGCAACGCGGTTGCCGCCGATGCGGCGGATGAGGGTGCGCATTTCGAGGACGCTGATTGTTGATAGCACGCGGTGGACGGGCAAGCCGCTGGTTTGAGTGATTTCGTCGATGAGTGAGCCATCGGGGGCGATTGCTTGAAGGACTTTTTGTTCGACTTCGTTGAGCGTGACTTCTGCGGGGACGCGAATCGTGGTGCCGTCGGCACGCTGGGCGGTGTGGGCGAGTGGGCCGAGTTCTTCGAGGACATCGTCGATGGTCATGACGAGTTTGGCACCATCGCGGAGGAGTCGGTGTGGCCCGTTGGAAAGTCGGCTGTCGACCGGCCCCGGCACGGCAAAGACTTCGCGGTTTTGCTCCCAGGCGTGGCGCGCAGTAATCAACGCACCCGAGCGGTCGGCTGCTTCGACGACAATCGACCCGAGCGACAGGCCGCTGATGATGCGATTGCGCTGCGGAAACATCCCGCTCATGGGTGGCATCGTCGGAGCAGCCTCGCTGAGCACGCAGCCGTGGCGGGCAATCTCTTGGGCCAGCTCGGCGTTTTCGGGCGGGTAAGGTTTGAGGACGCCG
>JAJDEE010000398.1 GCA_029259975.1 Planctomycetota bacterium | reverse complement strand
TTCTCATCCTGATCGATCACATGGATCGCAGCCGGTTCGTATTGAGAGATTAAATCAACTGTCGAAGAACCGATGCTTCCGGCGCCACCGATTACCAGGACTCGCGAGGTGCGAAGTCGTTCGATAATCTCTTGCTCACGACTTCGCAGGTCGGCCGCAAACAAATCTTCCGAACGTCCTGTTATGGAATAGCTCAATTCATCTGTCAGATTCGGCTGAATGCTCTGTGCGGCAGGCGGCTCCATTTTAGCCAACATGTTTCTCTTTCACTGAGTGCTCGATTCCGTATACTGAACAAGCGCGGCAGTGTAGGTCATTCAGAAGGGCCTGTCTATTTCGATCTACTCAGTTCTGGATTGCATACGAACGTGCTAGCAGGAACTTTGGGGAACATGCCGTTCACGGGCAGCCAAAGAGCCTCGCTTCAAATGCTGGGGACGTGGCACCCTCACTGCACTTCTGCTCCGACGCACTCGATAGGTGGCAAACCAAACGGTAAGGACCGGGATGATAAAGGCGTCAATGATGATCCCCTTGTAGGCCTGAGGCCCCGCTCTTATCAAGTTAGGCATCCCCGCACAAAACGTAGGAAATGCGAGGCAGTAAAAAATTTGAGAGATTTGACTCTTACACAGACTAGTGCGATAAAGATTGTTATACAACCACGACCAAATGAGCCCCAAGACCACTGCTCCGAGGAATATCCCCAGTATGCCGAAGTTCAAATACCAGCCAGCGGCGTGATGAATCGAGTAACCTTGACCATCAACGGCCCCAACATGATTATGGTAGTGCTCGTAAATTTGCTCGGGTCTGTTTGGCCATAGAAATCGTGGAATGACCGAACAGACCAAGCTTAGGATGCTAGAGCCGTAAGTCAGTGGCACTTCATATTCGAGACATCCATAGAGCGAAAAGTGAGAACCATAGCTTTCGTTGCTCGAGCTTATGCGTATTAAGGCGTTCGCAAACTCGCTGAATGACAATTCATTCCAGACATTGTCCAAGCCAATACCACGTAAGAAGTCAATGTAGGCAATACCCGACAGAGCAAATAAACCAATAATCGTTGGCAGTACAATACGCGGCTTTGGGGAATTGCAAACATAAAACAACGCCCCGGTCAGCAGCGAGAATAACAGCTCGTTCTTGTTACCCAAGGTCATACAGAATCCGTACATTACCAGCGAGATAACCACGTAGGCTGGTAAAGCGTAGGGGAGTGGGATTCCACGAATATATCGAGCATCGGGCCCAGAGGCCAATACTGCTAAACCAACAGCCGGCGGTAGTAAGGCAAAGCGATTTAGAACTTGGTGCAAAGTGAAGAACGAGATCGAATCATTGTAAAGCCTTGTCATGTGGTATCCAGAGACACCTGAACTGGAAGCTTCGACTAAGGAGGCTCGCACGATGAGGTAGCTAACACCGCCCGACACACACGCCAGCAGCAACATCTTCGAGTGAGAAATTATGAGGGGAGTCGATTTGCGACCAGTCCTATCCAACTCGGAACGTGGCTTCACACTAAAGTAGGCTGTCGCACAAGTCGCTAAGACGAAAAAAGTATAGAGAGACAAAGTCCAAGCGTAATTTTCATCGAGATAGATCGGAAACAATTTGTCATAAAGATAGTGATAATGTTTTCCACTCTCACCGCCAAGCAAATCGTAAACGATAGCCCAAGCTCCGTGAATCGACCAAAAATAGAGCGAGGCAATACCAAGCAAAAAGCCGGGAGTGCGGGTTTTCAACCACAAAGCAATTGCCGCAAATATCATGAGGGCTGTACATACAACCAATAGTAAATTAAATAGCACGCTTCGATTCCCGAATTTCGTTAAGAGCGATTTAGTTTCTTATTTGGCCAATGGTCACTAAGGCCACAACTTCATTCCTTCGATCTGAAAATCTCATATCACCAGCAGGTTTTCCCGACTCTGCCTGGAATTTTGGTCACTGCGTTTCTGCGCCCAACATCTCTTTCAAGTTGGACATACCCTACGGTAGTGATCGACTTGCCTGCGCTCCGAAAATCGCGAAGTCCAGTTTCTTCATTTTCATCTTTTGTTCTTTTGGGGCTTATGGCTTTTGCCGTCTTTCATTCATCCCGCAGAAAGAGAAAACCTTCCGAGGGGACTCCAGATGTCCATCCTTTTGTGAACATAGTAAACGAGTGCAGCGTTCCATGTCGCAGTGGTTACTGTTTGCGCTATCGCTGCCCCGACGATTCCATACCGAGGGATGAGCACTGCGCTGAGCAACAAATTCAATAGAGCACCAAGCGAGAGCACTTTCACGCAGATCGTATGGTTGCCAGACATCAACAACAGATATCCAACCGATCCAGCCGTTGCGTTGATAATCGCACCGATCGCCAGAATGCCAAGGCATACCTGCCCCTCTTCCAATGCCGTTCCGAAAAGTTGCTCAATCGAATCCCAGAAAAGCATAAGGCCGGCTGCTGCTCCCAGGCAGAACAGCGTACTCACACAAGCACAAGCGCGGGCAAGGTTCTGCAATTGCTTTTTCTTTCCCGACGCATGCAGCTTCGCAAACATGGGTGCTGCGACTAAGTTGATTGTCTGCAAACCGAACCCCATGAACGCTGTAATCTGCACCATCAGGCTGTAAACACCTGCCTGCGAAGTACCCAATAGCGATCCAGAAAGCAACACCCCGCACTGAGCCTGGGCTACATTCTGCAGAGTCAGAAAAAACATCGGCAGGGTCATCGCAACCCATTCTCGACTTCCATTCCCCTGCAGCCTGACCCTCGGGTGCTCGTGCTTCGTTGAACGGCAAAACCACAGGACAAGCGTCAAAGCAGCGAAAACTGCAGCGAGATGGGCAGACATCACCATAACCGATGAAAGGTTGCTGCTAGAATCAACTAAAATAAGCAGGGTCAACAAACCGAGGACAGTAGGAATTACCAGCAGACTGGATAACCCTTGAACAATGTGACCCAATGCACGCAGGCAAGATTCCGAAATGTTTGTCAAAGCCATGAGAGGTATCAGCGGGGACGCAACCAAGAAACAAATCCGTTGGCTGCTCGCCATACTTGTCCCCAAAAACCAAACAACCCCAGCCAGAGTCCCCCCAAAGAGTAGGCCGACTAGGCAAGCGACCAGCGAGCTAGATCGCCAAATCCTTGCAAGCAAAGCGTGTTCTTTCTGGACGTGATACTCCGCAGCAAATCGCAGTACGACCTTATCCATACCCAGCGTGCCGATATCAGCCAACGAGGTAATCCAAGCCAACACGTAGACATACTCGCCATACACGGCCAATCCCATGCTTCGCACCAGGAAAGCCTGCAAGGCAAACCGAATCGCAATGGAAAAAATTCGCCAGAAAATCGCCAGGATGCTCTTGGATGCAAAAGTCCCTAGCGTTGTTTTTGCATTGAAAAACAACGTCAAAAGGGAATCAATCTGGTAGGCGTTCTTTATCATGCCGTGCTGTGAATGAGTAATTCTTTTGCTGCACAAGGACGATTTGCAAGCCATTAAGCGACTTGCATCGCAGGTTTAGAAATTTGCTGTAATGTCCCTGCAATACGATGAACCTGCTCCTCTGTTAGCTCAGGAAAAATCGGCAAACTCAAGCAGCGCTCGCTGGCGTATTCAGCGTTCGGAAAACTTCCTACCTGCCAACCTAAATCTTGGTGAACCTCTTGCAAGTGCAGGGGAACCGGATAGTAAACGGCACAGCCGATTCCAGACTCTGTCAAAGAGTCGCGAACAGAATCGCGCCCTTCAACGAGTACCGTGTACTGATGGTAGACGGCCTCGACGAGATCACTGGCCTCGTTTTGGGCGAGGCTCGAGCAGTAACCTGACGTGCATATCTCATTCGGCAACCTTACGCCAGAGACACCCGCCAACAGTCGGTTGTATTGGTAGGCACATCGTCGACGCGAACGACTCCACGATTCTAAATACTTGAGCTTCACTCGCAAAATAGCCGCCTGCAACTCGTCCAAACGGCTATTTAGCCCGACTTCGGTATGATGGTATTTTACCTTCCCGCCGTGCCGACGGAGCATCTCGACTCGCTCATAGACTTCCCGGTCGTCAGTCAGCACCAGACCTCCATCGCCGAAACAACCTAAGTTTTTGCTAGGGAAAAAACTAAAGCAACCTGCCTTGCCAAAGGTACCCGTTTGCTGACCACGATAAGTTGCGCCAATGGACTGAGCGCAGTCTTCGATGATTTCTAGACCATGCTCTTCCGCGATCTTAACGATCGCATCCATTTCGCAAGGCTGGCCGTACAGATGGACCGGAAGGATGGCTTTTGTGCGTGGAGTGATCGCCGCTTCGATCAGCCGTACGTCAATATTGAATGTCTGCGGATCAATGTCCACAAAAGTCGGTGTTGCCCCCACCAGACTTATCGCTTCTGTCGTACCAATAAAAGTAAAGGGCGTGGTAATCACTTCGTCACCCTGGCCGATATTCAAGGCTCGCAGGGCTAGATAGAGGGCATCTGTGCCACTGCCGACGCCCACGGCAAATCGGCTGCCGCAATAATCCGCTATTTCCTGCTCGAAGGCCTTAACATTTGGCCCTAAGATATAGTGCGCATCACCAGCAACCTGTTGCATCACGCTGTCAATTTCGTCCTTGAGGACAGCATATTGTTTTCGTAGGTCGCAGAGTGGAATCATAGGAAATGCTTTTTGAAATTGTGTACTTCTGGGGATTTCAGGAAACAGCTTCTACTTGAGCCTGTTGATGGTCGCTTTCGCTTAATGGCGAAAGCGAAATTTTGTCTTGCAGAACATACTGACGACGGCACTCATGGAAGACGGCCGTGTCGTTTTGAATTTGCAAAACAACCCCGCATTCACAGGCCCAACCTTGTTGGCGGGCGGGATTTCCGTAGACGACGGCATAGGGCCGCACGTCCTTGGTCACAACCGAACCCGCTCCGACCAAGGCATATTGGCCAATCGTGTTGCCACAGATGATGGTCGCATTGGCACCGAGGCTTGCCCCGCGCTTGACCAAGGTAGGACGATTATCTTCGCTTTGATTTCTTGGGAAAGCGGAACGTGGTGTATTGATGTTGGTAAAAACAATCGAAGGACCACAAAAAACATCGTCCTCGAGTGTCACACCTTCGTAAACAGAAACATTGTTTTGAATCTTAACGTTATTGCCAATTTGTACGCGAGGGCCAATCACGACATTCTGGCCAATTCGGCAGCGCTGGCCTATCTGCGAACCCGTCAAAACATGACAGAAGTGCCAGATACAAGTCTCTTGACCAACAACGACCCCGTCATCAAGGAAAGACGACTCGTGGGCGAAGTACCCTGGGGTGCCATCCATGGCAAAGTCCTTGTGTTGTATGCACGGTGAAATCGAGAATCGGCCTAGCAGTGTAAAGCAACTCGAGCTTGTAAAGCAAGAAGAGAATTAAGCCACCTTGCTAGCACGCTGGCCACCGACCGGCGTGCTGATAGCCGATACGCCGGAGACCAACGGGTGTGCATCAACCAAGCTTAGTTCTGTTTCGCTATTGTTGATCGAGTGGGCGATTTCGATCGATGGGCGAGCCTCTCGAATTCCTGTGCCTCGCCCCGCTAAGATTTCCTCGTAGACACGCGTATGCAAATCGGTGAACCCGCCAGAAAATTCGATCTCCTGGCCATCATAGGTCATCGAACGGTGCGCAAAACCGCCGTCTTCGACCACCTGATCGGGCAGGTCATCGGCATCGGTAGAAAGAAACCAGCGCACCTTGGCACGCTCAAACTCTAAGCAGCCGGCCATTTTACGGGAACCGTGCAAATGAACTTTACTTTGCTCGGCTTCGCCAAACAGCCAATGCAGCAAATCGAAAAAATGAATTCCTATATTCAAGGCCACACCGCCAGACTTTTCGCGAGCACCTTTCCACGAAGCATCGTACCAGCGACCTCGGCGTGTGATGTACGTTAAACAAACATCGGCTCGCTCGCGAGCCACCTGCTCCTGAAGCTCCTTTCGCAACTCCAAGAGCGATGGTAGCAGCCTCAGTTGCAGCACGCTATGGACACGACAGCCATGCTCAGATTCGAGATCCTCAAGAGCATCCAAGTTCCAAGGGGAGATCACTAAGGGCTTTTCACAAATTGCGTCAGCTTTTACACGCAATGCTAGTCGCACATGTGCGTCATGCAGATAATTTGGCGAACAAATGCTCACGTACTTTATCCGATTCTCTTCTTCGCCACGGCGACATTTTTCTAGATAACGATCAAATCTCTCGATCTCGGTAAAGAATCGAGCCTGGGGAAAGAAACCATCGAGTCTACCAACACAATCGTGAGGATCGACTGCCGCTACAAGCTGGTTGCCTGTGTCGTGTATTGCCTTGAGGTGCTTAGGCGCAATATACCCAGCAGCACCGATTAAACCAAACTTCATGGCTTCCCCATCTTTTGAGCGAATCTAACTTGTTTTTCTGTAGCTTGAACTACTACATGAACTACATGAGAGGAAGCTTAGGAAAAGCAGGGAGCGGTAACAATGCCAGCTTCTTGAGGTTGCTAGCAGCACGCGGCCTTCCGCATGAAAAGACCTTGCAGGGAACTTGGAGAGCGAGTATTTACTTGCTGCCCGCTGGGCTGGAGAGTGGATCGCAGGATGCCCCCGCACCCGCAAGTTTCCTGCGATGCCCGCCTCGAAGCCCGTATTTACGGCCGGCTATAGTCGATCAAAATCTCTGGATCCGATGAAACATAAAAGTATGCTCCTATCTAAATCGATTTACTATCAACGTTGGGTTTTTGCTTCGCTGGCCGTTATGGCTTTGTTCCTAGGTTGCAAATCGGCTGCCTATCGAGCAGAAAGTCTACCGAGAGAGTTTCGTGCTGCTTCGACCAACAACAAGACATTCTTAAACTTGGCTCAAATCTCCTCGCCTGGTGTGAGCAATGCAATGCTGGCCCCTGGCGATCTATTAGAAATCACTGTAACTACAGGTCGTAGCGATGAAAAAGTGGCTCCCGCATTGGCTCGTGTGGCCGATGACGGTACGGTCGATGTGCCGGTGATCGGGCCTGTGCCAGTTGCCGGACTCGAATCATTTGACGCTAGTCAGAATATTGCCAGTCTTGCTATTCAACGTGGCATGTTTCTACATCCATTGGTGACTGTGGAAATCAAATCGAAGGCGGTTAACCGAATCACGGTCCTTGGCGCAGTTAAAGAGCAAGGCCTTCACGAGCTGCCTCGTGGTGGTAGCGACCTGATCAGTGCGTTGGCGGCAGCCGGCGGATTAACAGACGATGCTGATTCGGTCGTGGAAATCATTCGGCAACCTCGATTTGGCTATGCCGCCACAGACACCCCCAACGCGTCAGACGTAGCCGACGAGGTTCAGCTTGCCGCTTATCAAAACATCGGAAACGCTGCCGTTGCGAAGCCCAACACACCTAAAACCCCAGGCTGGCAAGCCCCGCAAACATTGAAAATCGATCTGGCGACTATTAATACAACCACAAACTCAGACTTCAGGCTTGTCGACCGCGATATTGTTCGCGTCATACCTCGAAAGAAAGACGTGGTCTATGTCGCAGGTCTTGTGAACAAGCCAGGCCAATTCGAGATGCCTTTGGACCAAGACATCCATCTTCTTGATGCCATTGCCCTCGCAGGAGGTCGAAGCTCGCCGGTTGCCGATAAGGTTTATGTGATTCGTCGCTTAGACAATCAAACCGAACCGTTAGTCATCCAAGCAAGCATCTCCAAAGCCAAACAGAATGGTCTAGAAAACTTACGCCTAGCGACAGGCGATACTATCACCATCGAACAAACCCCAACGACAGCGTTCGTCGACACGGTCAGTAAGTTTTTCCGATTTAGCTTTGGCGTAGCTAGTAGATCCGTATTTTAGCCACAGCTCACCTTCATACCTTCGCGGCTACCTAGCTACCAGTCGTTATGAGAATGCGACACCGTTCACCTGAAAATCACCTCTTCAATCACTTACTTGAGCACTAACACGTGACCACTCAAGAGACAAATCAAGTCATCTATACGGATCCTCAACCAGCATCAGCGGGCGACTTGATTCCCGTGGTCATGCGACTGCTTCGGATTTTTCGCTACCGCAAAAAAGTCATCTTCGCCACCTTGTATTGCTTTATCTTGGCTGGAGTTGCCTACTACATGCTAGCGACACGATTGTACGAATCCTCGGCCAAACTATTGATCGTTGAGCAAAGGCTAGATCGTGTCTCCACGATGGGAGAGAACGACGGCACCGGGAACACGATGGCCACGCATCGGGAATTGGTGATCAGCCCGATTGTGATTAAACAAGCCATTCGGCGGCTTGCTCCAGAGCATCGTATCGACCTACAAGGCAAGGCCCCTCAAGACTGGGTCAAAGCGATTGCCAGGAATCTACATGCCAAGATCACGCGCAAAACTAATTTTATTGATGTTAGCTATCGCTCGCGAGATCCCGAAACGGCTGAAGCAGTCGTCAATGCTGTAATCCAATCGTATCTAGATTTTGTAGAGAAAAATCACAAAGGTACAGCTGGAGAAATCATCGCTGTTCTGACTAATGAGCGAGGGCAACTGCAGGAAAGTCTTAACCAAAAGCAAAGTGAACTTCAACAATTTCGTAAACGTGTAGGGCATCTTGCAATTTCTTCCGACGATGGAGTGGTCGAACCGATGATTCAGCGCGCAATCCGCCTGAATGAAGCTCTGCTCGACGCCCAAGAAAAGCGTTTGGAAGCGCAGGCAACTCTTGCTTCGGTAGAAGAGTCGGTCCGGCTCGGCAAAGACATCAATCAACAACTTATGGGCATCGAAGCAGGGCTTGGACAGCAAATGTTGCTGGCATCGATGGGGCTAAGTTCGCAGGATATGCAGTTGCTGAACGAGCAACAGAAAAAGCTACTCACGGCAAAAGAGGACCTTCAGAAATTTGCGACCGACTTAGGACCTAACCATCCACGTATCATTGAACTCAGACAACAAATTCAATCGCGACAAGAGTACCTCAGCACCTACCACTCCGGAGCGGGGCAGCGTTTTGATTCTTTGGGCGATGCGATGCCGAGCCAGGCAATCGTACAAATGCTACAGCAATCGGTCGAACACGCAAAACAACAGGAAAAACAGCTTCTCGACTCGTTCAAGCTTGCACGTGAAGAAGCGTCGCGGCATAGCAACGATTTGGTACAGCTACGCATGCTTGAACGCGACGTGATACGCAAAGAGTCGCTCTACGATTCGCTTTCCAAAAAAATCGCGAGCATGGACATCAGTCAAGTTCAAGCCCCCATCAAGGCGACCGTCGTGCGTGAGCCGTTACCAAACCCCATTCCAGTGACTCCGCAACTGCGGTTTGTCGCTGCTCTTTGCCTGCTTGGAGGCACCTTTGCCGGCGGATTGGTTGTCTATGTGCAAGACGTGCTAGACGACCGCTTCAACTCGCCCGAGGAAATGTCGGCTCAATTGGGTGTCCCGCTTCTCGCCATGATTCGAAAACTTGATGCTCTGCCTGGCGAGGGTTTTGAAACTATACACACCAACGCTATGCCGAGTGCTGTCGAGACTGAAGCTTTCCGGACTCTGCGTACTTCGCTTTCGCTAAGCGGCGACGTTTGTGATCGCATTTTGATTTCAAGCTCTGAGCCTGGAGATGGAAAAACAACCATTTCGGCAAACCTGGCTGTTGCCTTTGCTCAAGCAGGCAAACGTACACTCGTTATCGATGCCGACCTTCGGCGTCCCGGCTTCACAGCGCTTGTCAACTTAAAAGGCCAACCTGGTGTGTCGGATGTGCTCGCCTCGCACGAACCTCCCGAGATTTCGGCAACACCGCTAATCCACCAAACTGTCGTCGAAGGACTCGACATCCTGCCAGTAGGGCTTCGGCGCCCCAATCCGGCGGAACTGCTCAGTGGCAAAGCATTTATCGAGCTGCTTGCTTGGGCCGACTCGCAATACGATCGGGTTATTGTTGACTGCCCACCTGTGCTGGCTGTTAGCGACGCCCAGATTGTGGGGCAATTGGTGGACGGAGCAATTTTGGTCGTGCGACCTGAAAAAAATCATCGACGCTCTGTCATTCGTGCCGTGGAGAGCTTTCAAGCGACGGGCTGTCGTGTTTTGGGGGTCGTTGCTAACGGGCTTTCTAGCGAGTCGGCTGGCTATGGTTACGGCTATGGCTATGGTTACGACGATGGCTATGGCCATAGTGCGAAAGAGTCTGAACTGGTTGCTCAGATGCCAGCTGCAGCAGCAGAATATGCCCCGACACCAACCATTCCATTTCCCACTCCACCCTCTCCCCCCAGCGATCCCGCTGTTGCCTCGTCCTCGCAAAACACCGAGACAACAGCTCGACTACGGCCGCGCCGTGCCGGTTAAGACGTTTTTTCATAGGTAAGTTTCGATGCATAGCCGGCATTCCCATCGCATTAGAAAGCCAAGTCGTCGAACAACGGGTATGGCAGACGAATCCCCGCTTGCGTCCTACTGCTTGCAAATAGTCGATTTCTGCTTATTAGGTATTCTGTTTGTCGCGCCTCTGTTCTTTGGCGGACGGCATCTACTGGGACGGATGGTATTTATTGCCTTGTCCAGTATCGCAGGAGTGGCATGGTGTACGCACCAAGTATTACTCAAGCAAGGCCGGTGGACGCACACTTGGGCAAACGTCTTTGGCATATCAGCTTTGCTGCTCGTTGCTCTACAAATAGCACCACTCCCGACGCAATGGGTCGAACAGCTGGCTCCTCGAAACGCCTCGCTGCTTACTTTGTGGAACCATCATGAAGCTGCGGTTCCGAATTTTGGCAATTGGAATACGCTCTCCTTGACACCTAGCGCGACCAAAATTGCATTAGCAACGCTCATCGCCTATGTGATGCTCTTTTTTACAGCCTCTGGCAGGCTTCGAGAGAGAACCGATATCGAACGCCTGATTCAGAGGATTGCGCTGGCGGCGATCGTGATGGCATGCTTTGGGATATTGCAATACTTTACGTCGAACGGAAGATACTTCTGGTTCTACGAGTACCCCTACAGCACGACTGCTCTCGCGGTGAAGGGAAGTTTTACCACGAAGAACCACTTTGCACATTTCCTCGTACTTGGTACCGGCCCCTTGCTGGCATGGATTGTACTTCAGCTGCATCGCGTTGGTAAGAATCAGCCCAAACGCCAGCCAGCCGGACATTTCTCTTCGACTGCCACAATGGTAGCCCTCTCCGCAGGCCTCGGGATTGTTTTGCTCGCGGTACTTTTGTCATTTTCTCGTGGTGGCATTTTGGTTTTGTTGATCGCGATTTCTATTTCGATCACTGTTTATTACCGTCGTGGATTACTCGCGGGTTCCTACTTGTATGGGTTTGCCTTGCTGGGTCTGCTGGTCGTTGGTTTACTATCACTCTCTGGTTACGATCAAGTCGCAGATCGTCTCGACGACTTTGCGTCAGGTTCTCTTGAGGTGCTCGATAATAACGAAGGACGCCGCAAGATCTGGGAGGCCAATGTAGAAGCAATTCAAGCGGGTTCGCTGTTTGGTTCGGGTGCAGGCTCGCATCGTGAGATCTATCCGGTTTATTTCACAAAATCGCCAACACTGGAACACACGCATGCAGAAAATGGATATCTACAAGTTGGCACCGAAAACGGATTCTTGGGCCTAGGTCTTCTGGCCCTTATCACATTGATGGTTGGTAGTTGGTGTTGGCGAGCACTTCGACATGCCTCGTCCAATCGAGCATTGGTTCTGGCAGTCGCAGTAACCGCCAGTTTGGTCGTCAGCTTGGTCCACTCGATCGTCGATTTCGTGTGGTTTATCCCTGCCTGTATGTCCCTCACGATTCTCTTGGCTGCCTGCGCACTACGATTGGCACAGCTTAATCACCATGCTCCTACCACCTCTACTGAAACATCAGATACCTGGGCCAAGCTGCGTTGGATCGGATTAACTGCTACTACTGCCTGCGCCGCTATTTGGTCGAT
>JAJDEE010000397.1 GCA_029259975.1 Planctomycetota bacterium | reverse complement strand
TCGATTGCCATCTGTTTGCCGGGCATCCCGTCGAGCGCAAATCGCGCGGTGACTTCACTGATTCTGGTCGAACCTTTGGTGATCACGACAAACTGAATCACCACGATAATGATAAAAATAATCAATCCGATGACGATGTTGCCATCGCCCGCGACAAAGTCGGCAAACGCAGTGATCACCCCCCCCGCAGCTCCTTTGCCGTCCTTTCCAGCACCAGTCAGAATCAAGCGGGTCGTCGCGACGTTGAGTACCAACCGCGCCAGCGTCGTAGCTAGCAACAATGTCGGGAAAATGCTGAAATCAAGTGGCGTGCGTACGTAAATCGTCGTCAGCAGCACGATGATCGAGATCGTGATATTGCCTGCCAACAGCACATCCATCAGCGCCGGCGGCAACGGCACTAGCAACACTAGCACGCTGGCGATAATCGCAATCGGTAATATGAGATCTTGAGCGCGACCAACCAAGCCCGCGCCGTCCGATGCCTCATTGGCCATCGACGGTCTCCGTATATCGACTTCGTAGAAAAGGGGTAGAAGAGTGGGCGGAATGTTATGGAAACTGGTGACCAGTGTCCAGATCGCTCTGCATGCTGGCAAAGGCGGGTGAAGTCCGCTGCCAACAGACGACGATAAGAAAAAAATGATTGCCCAAATTAATTACTACCAGCAGCTTATCGCAGGAGTCTTGTTGCTAGCAACATGTGGTTGTCAGCCGAGCAGCGCGACCTCGAAAAATGCGTTGCTGCAGGCCGATCCTGAGTTGCTCGTTGAACGCGGAAAAATTCAATTTATCGCTGATAGCACAATTGGTCTGCGACTAGCGAAGCAGCAAAGCCTTCCTTGCCTGCTGTTCTTCACCGCCGACTGGTGTACGTTTTGCCATCAGATGGAGGAGACCGCTTTCGCCGATCGCGTCGTCGGAAAGCTAGCGCAGCAATTTGTCTGCGTGCTGGTCGACGCCGATCAAGAGCCAGGAATTTGCCAGCAGTATGCGATCGAAGGCTTCCCGACCGTGCAATTCATTGCTGCTGATGGGCGAAGGTTGCAGCGTTTGATTGGCCGCCAGTCGACACAGCAGTTGGTCTCTGGAATGCAGTCGGCACTTGAGCGTTTGGCGTGGCAAGAGAATGCCGACAGTATCCGACGATAAGCCATCTCTGAGGTTGCTTTTCTGTTGCTACTACGCCCCGCGTCTTTGCGGCTCCTGTGTTTCAGGGTTTTCAAGGAAGTAGCACCTTGTATTCAACGCCTTTGGACACGATATTCTGGGAATGACACTTGCAGTTGCTTTGCTTTGCCAAGGGCACAAGTCACGCGTTCAAACACATAAATAAGGGATTCAAGCCATGCGTCGAGCGAAAATCAGTATCATTGGTGCCGGAAATGTAGGTGCCACAACCGCACACTGGTGTGCGGCCGCGGAATTGGGCGATGTGGTACTCGTCGATATTCCTCAGACCGAGGATATGCCCAAAGGAAAGGCACTCGACCTGATGCAGTCGTCGCCGGTGATGGGTTTCGATTCGAACATTGTGGGCACGACCAGCTACGCCGACACTGCCGATAGCGACGTCGTGGTGATTACTGCCGGCATTCCGCGTAAGCCGGGTATGAGCCGCGACGACCTGTTGGCGACCAACGCCAAAATCATGACGAGTGTTTGCGAAGAGATCAAGAAAACAAGCCCCAACGCAGTCGTGATTGTCGTGAGCAATCCGCTCGATGCGATGGTCCAACAGGCAAAGAAGGTGACTGGTTTTCCGGCGGCACGTGTTTTGGGCCAGGCGGGAGTGTTGGATACGGCCCGTTATCGGACTTTTCTGGCGATGGAACTTGGCGTGAGTGTCGAAGATGTTTCGGCGCTGTTGATGGGTGGTCACGGCGACACGATGGTACCGATTCCGAGCTGTACGTCGGTCGGCGGGATTCCCATTTTGCAGCTGATCGATGCTGCGCGTTTGGAAGAAATTGTTGATCGCACACGTAAGGGTGGTGCCGAGATCGTCAGTCTGCTTAAGACGGGCAGTGCGTACTATGCCCCCGCTGCCGCCACGTCGCAAATGGTCGAAGCAATCGTCCGCGACAAGAAACGGCTGATCCCTTGCGCTGCCTACTGCGACAAAGAGTACGGTGTCGGCGGCTACTATGTTGGCGTTCCCGTGATATTGGGCACCGGTGGCGTCGAGAAAATCGTTGAACTCAAGCTCACCGACGACGAACAAGTCGCCTTCCAGAAAAGCATCGACGCGGTCAAAGAGCTTGTGTCAACGATGGCTACTCTAGTTTAGATCGATGCTGTTGGTTGTGGCCGGTTCTGCGTCCGGCAGGTTTTGAAGTAGTCCATCCCATTTTTTGTGAGTTGTCAAAGCTGAGGTCACCACCTCCAGCGGCGCTGCAAAGATGCCCGGGAGATCGTACTCTGCGGGTAGCGATGCGCTAAAGGCTAGCTGCTCGATTGGCGGGTTGAACTGCGCATCGATGTTGTCGCGATTGCCTCGTGCATCGATGCGGTACCAGCCATGAGCGGGCAAGAAAACGGCGTTGAGTCCATGCAAACAGTACGGCGCACCGCGGTCATCGATGCTTAGGCGTTGATAGCAAAGACCGGCTGGGATTTTGTTTGCTCGTAACAATGCGCATAGCAAATGGCTTTTGGCGTAGCAGTAACCTGTGCTATGAGCGAGAACTGCCGATGCGGAGTAGGTCACTGGGTTCAACTTGAAGTCGCAGCTGTGCTTGATCTCGTCGCGAACGAACTCGAAACAACGTTTGGCGGTTGCGGTCGTGTCGCCTGTCGAAAGTCGACTGGCTAGTGCGGTCACCTCGGGCGTCTGGAAGTCGATTGCGTCGCTTGGTGCGAGAAATTGTGCTGGGTCGGGAGTCATTGCTTGCTCATTTTGGTTCTTCACGAAGTAGAAGCCTAACGAGAATGAAAAATACCGACGAGGGCAAAGTGGTTGCTCCCGTCGGTATTTTGAACCGTTGTCACCCGGTTTTAATTGTCAAGAAACGACCGGCACTCGTTGTTGTTCTTGCTTCCCTTCTTTTAGGAGTGATGAGAGCGATGAGTGGTTCGGCGTTGTCACCGACGCTAACTTGCACCGAACTACGCTAAACATCGCTTTCGGTATCTTCTTCTTGGCTGCCACCAATCGGTCCTGACATGAGGTCATCAAACCCGCCGGCGGCAAAGATTTTTTGCTTGATCTCTTCAGTAATCTCGGGATTCTCTTTGAGGAATTGACGCGATTTTTCTTTGCCTTGGCCAAGTTGCATTTCACCGTAGCGGAACCAGGCGCCCGCGCGCTGTACGATCTTTTGTTCAGCACCCAGGTCAAGGATGTCGCCCTCGTAGCTGATGCC
>JAJDEE010000396.1 GCA_029259975.1 Planctomycetota bacterium | reverse complement strand
CGCCGTCGACATAGTCGATCAGTTTTTCGTCGAGCGGATCGTAAAACAAACCGTTGATCGTAAAGTCGCGGCGCAGGGCGTCTTCCTCAGCCGTGGTGAACGTGACCTCAGTCGGGTGCCGTCCATCGATGTAGGCCCCGTCGCTGCGGAAAGTGGCAACCTCGATCGGATCGAGCCGCTTGCCGTGTTCGTCTTTGCCGCCGAGGATCGAAATCACGCCGAAAGCGGCGCCAATCGCCAGCGTGCGTCGGTGGCCGAACAGCGCACGCACTTGCTCAGGCCGTGCGCTGGTCGCGACATCAAAATCGTTGGGCACGCGGCCCAGCAGCTCGTCGCGCACGCAGCCGCCAGCCCAGAGGGCTTGGTGGCCAGCGTCGCACAGTTGGCGAACGACCTGCGTGGCGAAATCGCGTTGTGGTTTGTGAGTGGGCATGAGACGAAGACGTAGAACACTAATCCTCGCTAATAAGAATTAGTGCAGATTAGCGAGGATTAGTGTTCTTCCCTTGAATTTGGAACGACCGCGTTTTTTAGGTTATTTCTGGATATCGTTGCAATTTTAGCAGACCGCCGGCGACTAGACTATTGAAGGCACGAATAACGAATTGGGCGGAGCTGCTGAAGCGAATCGTGTCGTCCCGGGCACTCGACAGTCTGATAAGGCAGTTTGGGGCCGGCCCTTTTATGCATTACCTGTTTGGCGAAACGTGATCACCAACACAACAGAGAGGATCCTCACCGGACCGGTTGAGGAACCGATTCTTCAGACCCTGCAAAAAAAACCGCACCAAGCGTGGGACGTAAAACGTACGTAATCACAACTATTTTTACTCAGGACTTGAAATCTCTATGGCGGTCACTAACGCGTCGTAGCTTCAGGCGTTTTCGTGCGTGAGGTGGGGGCAATCCAAGCGTCGAAGCCTGCCCCGCTAAACTGAGTAGGACGACGAAGCCTGTGCAGTTTTTGAGGTGGCAACATCCCCATTGTTGGGGGCAATCGAGGGTATAAAGCTAACGTCCGTTTCCTACGGCGGTCAGATTCCCCGCTGAACTTACGAGTAAGGTAGCCGGAAGTCATACGGACTGCTTTCGGCTCGACATCAGTGCATAAAAATACCCCGGTGGTTAGCCGGGGTGTGGGCGCTAATGAATACAGTGCTTAGCGTCTTCGTCGCATGGCAATTAAAGATAAGCCAAGACCGGCTAGAGCTAGGGTGGTGGGTTCGGGGACGTGACGAGCATCTATATTGTGAGTCCAGCTGATTACATCCAGAATATCCGCGGGTGATAAGATAGTGGTTCCGGTTACTGTGACCTTGTCAAAATGCCCGTTGTGTGGAAGAGTCAATGAGTTACGTAGGACGCCATTGATTCTGACCGTGCTGGGGCCAGGGGTGCTAATTGTGATGACAAAATTCGGCCCTTGGGGATGGCTGTGGTTTGGGAGGTCATCGACTTCGTGAAATAGTGTATGATTTATGAATAGCTTGTCCCAAGGGTCAATAGCTTGCGTGAATTGAGAGATTAAATCCCAGCCGTTCTTTGGTACATCGATAGTGTTTGCTCCGCCACCAGCTACTTCTATGCCATCGAGGTCTCGAAAGAAAACTTTGAAGGTATCAAAAACGTTGGTCTGCTCGTTTACTTCAATGTCGTCCAGAGGAGTGTCGATTGGACCCCAGGCAGCATGCACCCTGCCTAACATCAAGATGATTGTGAATGCGGTTACTACCGGGACCAGACGTTTCAGTTGATGGAAACACATGAACTATGTTACTCCTCAATAAAGGCTAACTGTTCGAGT
Source organism: Planctomycetota bacterium (assembly GCA_029259975.1). Taxonomy (GTDB): domain Bacteria; phylum Planctomycetota; class Planctomycetia; order Pirellulales; family Lacipirellulaceae; genus Bythopirellula. The sequence continues at coordinate 5,378 of JAJDEE010000396.1, read as the reverse complement.
CAAGTGGTTATTCTGGGTGTATTCGTGATGCTTTACGGCTTGCAATTGGGCTATAAAAAAAACCACTGACACCCTACGCACAGGCCGTCAGTGGCTATTCAGGTTGGTTTCGATAGTAGTTGAACTCATTAGATTAACTCCATGCTTTGAGACGCCACCGCTCAGCGTATCAATGCATTCTGGATTTGCAAGTATTTTGCACAAAGAAAATCAAAGAAAAACTTATAAAGGATGCATAACTCTACTTTTTAGACTATACCGGCACGCAACCGGCACGAAGTTAAGTAAAAATCTTTACCACCCCCTAGGGTTACAACCTTCGTGTTGCTTACAACGGTGGAATTGCTAAGCCTGATAAGCATCGGCGGCATCTGTGCACCAGTTTCTGGCCATCGCCAAGATGCGGCGGCGTGCACACCCGCCGCCAGGAACGGACGTTCATCCAATCTGCACAGGACTGAAACGCCGAGGTCACAAACGCCAAGTGATTTCGTGCGTGGGGCGACGCCCTTCCAAGCAGTTAAAAGCACTTTTCTTAGACGCGTTGATATCTATGAAAGAGTCCGTAGGGTGCGTGCAGCGATAGCGTGCATAACTGCTGCACTTAGCCGCTAGGTCGACAATGTCAGACGTTGCAGATGAAGCACCCATTCAGGAGTGTCGTGCAGGTAGGCTTCAACGTACTTTCGACGGCTAAAGTAATAGAGTGCATTCAATCCTTGAAAGACGATGCTGAGCACGATGACGGTTCCGTAAACTGCCACAACGAGCAATCGGTAGGACTGATCCAACTCAACCGGGGAATCGAAGACGGCTTGAAGCTCTGGATTGGCCTTCAATTCCGCCAAAAACGGACTTTCGCTCGTCAATCCAACTCCTAGCATCCAAGCGCAGTAGAGAATAATCAATGCCAAGAAGCCTACCTGATTCCAACCAAGAAACGCAGCCGATTTTCGATCAAACTGCAACAGCCTCCGACGGCCTTTGAATTCGTTGTAGGTCACTAGCGACAACACGACGGTCACGAAGAAACCTGACAAACTGAATAATGCAAACGGTGCAGAACAGGCCGCGGCGATGCCGGTCATCCACGCATTGAACTTCGCGACAGCTGCTGCTTTGCGAATCTTGCCGGCGCGATCGCGCGCGGCACCGACCTCACGCATTTGTGATTGGCTCAGTGGTTTATCTGGTTCAGAGGTGAGAGTAACATCAGCCATGGAACGCCCTTTGTCTCTACCGGAAACTGCCAAGCTGTTGCGATTTGAAATAACGACACCTCAGCGGGGCAACCCTCCTACGACCGTTTCGAGAAAAGGAACCCACACAACTATAGGTCGCTCCGGCGACTGCTGGCCTGAAAACTTAGGGTTGAATGCGGTGAAAAAGCACGCTAGAGGACGAACTGCCAAAGGTGTCGAAGCTAGGAAACACAACTCAACATGGCTTGATCAATCTGCTCAGACATAGCCGCACGCTCGGCGTCGGTCCCTTGAAACACAAACTCTGTCGCTGGCCGCAAAAAGTGCAGGACGCTTTCGACTGGCGCCACACCTAGTGCTTGTTCGCAGGCTAGGCTGTAGACAAACATTTGCATCGCGTAACGCTCGGCTGTCTGTGGGACCTCGGCGGCGGCGACTTGGTTTGATTTGTAGTCGAGGATGTGCCAATCGCCTGAATCGTCTTGGTAGAGGCAATCGATGTAGCCGTGGAGGTAGCGGCCTTCGTAGGGCTGTTGGTCGAAAGGCCAGGGGAGGAGGAATTCGACTTCGCGGTGGAGTTGCGTAGCGCGGGAAAGGGTGGCGGCTCGGGGGGATTGGAGGAAATTCTCGATAAGCCGAATCGCTTCGTGGGTGCTTGAAGGGTTGTAGGCTTCTGCGTGTTGGGGGGCTAAGAATTCGCATAATTCGGGCAAATCGGTTGGGGGTTGCGCGAAGTCGATGCGTTCAAGAACGGCATGGACCAAATTGCCCAGGCCGAGCGCGTCGTGTGAGGGTGATTGGTGGTTCGTGGTTCGTGGTTGGGGACTCGCGACTCGCGCCTCGCGACTCGCAACTTCGATCTTTCCCGACAAACGTGAAAACGAAAACCGACGGCGCGCCTCTGTGTTGACGGGGATCGGTGCGACTTCTTGAGGAACAACGCCTTTGCCAGCTTCGGCCAGTTGGTGCGTCTTCGCAATCAGTTTTTGCAAATCAGCGCCATGCGTTGGCCCCGCAGGTTTGCGAATCGTCTCTGGCTCGGCTGTTGTCACATGAACTTCGGGGGCAGCGTAGCCCTCGGGCAGATCGGTCAGGCATCTCCCTTGGGCCAAATCAAAATGTTCGGCGAGAAATTTCAGCCAGTCGCTTTTCGGCTTTTGCAAATCGGCGATGCTGCTGGACAGCAGCAAATAGTCGGCGGCACGCGTGCAGGCGACATAGAGCAGCCGCTTGCGCTCATCGCGATCTTGTTCTTGTTCGGCAAAACGGTGTAGATCCCAGCCAACGAAGTCCTTTTTTTCGGGTGACGCAATCAAGGGACCAAGCTGCTGGTCAAAGACCGGATCGCGCGAGCCGTGGTGGTTGGGGCGATCGAGATCGGGAACAACGACGAGCGGAAACTCTAGGCCCTTGGCGTAGTGAATCGTCATGATGCGGATGACGTCGCCTTCAGAGCTGGTGGCGGCCAGCGGCTCTTTGGGCGCTCGAAGCACGAACTCCGAAAGTTGTGTGACAAAGCCGTTCAGATCGCCAGGGCGGGTGCGGTCGAGCGTGCGCGCTTGTTCGATCAGCTTTTGGACGTTCGCCCATTTGCGGTGGCCAAGAAATTCGGTGATCAGAATCGCGTCGTAGCCGGTGGCGGCAATCGCCGCGCTGAGCAGTTCGGCAACCAGCAGCTCGTCTTTTTGTTGGCGTAGCTCGCCAAGTGTGGTGGCGGCACGGACGGTCTTTGCACGTTCGGCTGTCGAGAGTGCGTCGGGGAGTGCGTCGCCAAACAGGCCACCATTCAGCGTGCCACCCTGCTCGGCTAGCCAAAAAAGTGTTTCGTCATGCAACGCAAACATCGGGCTGCGTAGCACACCGGCGAGGCTGAGGTCGTCGACGGGGCTGGCAATCGTGCGCAGCAGATGCAGTACGTCATAGATTTCTTGTTGGGCGTAAAATGCGTGACCACCGGCAAGATAGTAGTCGAGGCCGTACTCGCGAAAGGCCTCTTCGTAGAGAGCAACATCGCTGAGCGAACGGAGCAAAATGGCAATGTCGCCCAGTTGCAAGGGTCGCAAAATCGATTCTCCAGTTGCGTCGGTGTCGACAACCAACGGCTCGCCGTCGTCGAGCAGCTGGGCGAGGCGGCGGGCGATGTGCCGGGCTTCTTGCATTCTCGTCCGTGCGGCTTGGCCGAAACGCCGGTCGCCTTTGTTTTCGGAAGATTTTGGGTTCTCTGCAGGCTTCGCGTCAGGTTGTGCCCAAAGAAATTCGACCGCTGGCGTCGGCGAGAGTTGCGGACGGTGTGCGCTAAGCGGCTCGTAATTTTCGGCAAAAGCGTCGTGAAAAAGGGCATTGACGAAATCGAGGATGGCTGGTTGGCTGCGAAAGTTGGTTGTCAACGACAGTCGACCCTCGGCAGGCAGCGTCGCGCGCAGTTCGCTCGACACGCGCGGCTCGGCACCACGAAAGCGGTAGATCGACTGTTTGAAGTCGCCGACGACAAACAGGCCTTGCTCGGCCCAGTCGTCGCCGCGCAGGGCTTTGACGATCGCGACTTGCTGCGGATCGGTGTCTTGAAACTCGTCGACCATCAACAATTGCGTGCTGCGCACAAGACCCTGTTGCACTTGTGGATAACGCGCGTCCGTCAACAATGCCGCGGTGCGCGTGAGTAAGTCATCGAACTCCAGTACGTTTCTCTGCTGCTTGGCATCGTTGTACCGAGCCGAAACTTCCGCGACCAATTCCAAGAGGTCGAGGCCTATCGCGGCGGCAGCCTCTAGCTTGTCGGTGGCAAGCGGGTAGCGAAGGATGCTCGCATCAACCAAATCGCGTACAGCTTTGCAAGCGTCTCGCATCGCGTTGTGGTCGGCTTCGTCGGGCCAATCTTTTTTCGTGCAAACGCCCTGCACTTTTGCCATGCTACGTAGCTGCAATGCTGCTAAATGAGGCGACTGGTTGCCGGGTAAGCTTTTGAGGAGCGCAAGTAGCTCGGCGAAGTGTGCTTGCGCCTTTTCTTTCGTCACAGCTGAGTGTGCGCTCAGCTTTTGAAGTAGCTGGACGGGTTCTGCCGAGGCGATCTCGGCCAGTGCGGCCGGAGCAATCTGTTCGTCGTAGTGCTGCTGCCAATGCTTGACAAGTTCAGCAGGCGAGGCGTTATTCCAACGGTCAACGATTGCTGGCAGGTTATTGCCTAGCAAGGCAGCCGCGTAGTCACGCAGTTTGTGGAGCTTAAAATGCGTAGCGAGTTGGATAAGACGCTCGTCACCCGCGACGAGCAGCCGACGCAGGTGGTCGTCGAGGCTTTGCAGCCGCATGAGCTGCGCCGTCGGCGAGTCGAGCAGCTCGAAACGCGGATCTAGCGCTGCTTCGGCTGCATGGTTGCGTAGCAGTGTTGCGCAGAAGGAGTGAATCGTACTAACTCGCGCCCCGTCGAGTGTTGACAGCAGTTGTTTCCACGCGGATCGTTCGGAAGGCTCTGTGGCAGCGAGCATTCTTTCATAACAGCGACGGCGAATACGATCGCGCATCTCGCGGGCTGCGGCGTCGGTAAATGTGATTGCTACCAGCTCTGACAGATCGGCCATCGGATCGAGCTGGCAAGGGTCGAGATACGAGAGGTACCGCTCGGTCAGCACAAACGTCTTGCCGCAGCCAGCCCCAGCCGCCAGCGAAACGCTACGATCATGCGCAGTAAGAGCGGCATGTTGCTCGGCGGTCAGCTGGGTTTGCGGTTTGTTGGGCATAGTTGCTCATGTGCCTGAGATCGATTTCGTCGAAACAGGATAAGCCTTCACAGAGCTGTGGCGAAGACTCCGGCCGGCCTCTGTCGCTTTATACCTGCGTTGTGCGTTGGGCCTCCAGGCCTAAAATGATTATTTGTTTTGAGGTCCGGGGTCTCGACACAGCGGCTTAGGGTTGTACTAGCAATGATCGCTGAAAAAAGTGCGCTGCTAAGGCGATCGGCAGATAGGAATATACCAAACATTCGCCCTGCGGAAGGAAACGACAATAATCACCGCAGAGGACGCAGAGGATCGCAGAGAATTTTTTTGAAACCGTCTCATTCGCCTTTTCCTCTGCGTAACTCTGTGTCCTCTGCGGTAAACTTTTTTGCGCTATGCTCGTTGAGACTTCGTGATTCAAAGCCTCTTCACAGAAGTCCAATGAGCACTTATCGTGGGGTTG
>JAJDEE010000395.1 GCA_029259975.1 Planctomycetota bacterium | reverse complement strand
CTCGGCTGCAAGGTCAACCAGTACGAAACCGAATACTTGCGCGAAGGCTTGCAGGGGATCGGCTACGAAGATGCTACGGACGACCAACCGGCAGACCTCTGCGTTGTTAACACTTGCACGGTCACTAGCGAAGGCGACTCGAAGAGCCGACAGATTATTCGGCGGCTGGCACGCGACAATCCGGCGAGCAAGATCGTCGTGATGGGTTGCTACGCGACGCGTGCGCCCGAAGAGGTCGCCACGCTGCCCAACGTGACCGAAGTTCTCACTGACAAACGCGAACTGCCCGACTTGCTAGGGCGGTTCGGCGTGACCGATGTGCCGACGGGTATCTCGGGATTTGGGCGACGGCAGCGGGCCTATGTAAAAGTGCAAGATGGGTGTTTGCTGCGGTGCAGCTTTTGCATTATTCCGCATGTTCGCCCAGCGCTGACGAGCCGACCGCAGCAGCATATTTTGGACGAAGTGCGGCGGCTGGTCGACAACGGCTATCGCGAAGTTGTGCTGACGGGCATTCACCTAGGGCATTACGGCGTCGATTGGAATCGCTCGATGTCCCAAGGAAAACCTCTGCCCAAAGAAAAATGGACGCGGCTGTCGCACTTAGTACGGTCGATCGCCGAGCTTCCTGGCGACTTTCGCATTCGGCTCTCCAGCATCGAAGCGACTGAGGTGACGCGAGAATTAATCGGCGTGATGCAAGACCACCCCGAAAAAGTCTGCCCACATTTGCATATTTCGATGCAAAGCGGCAGCGATGGTGTGCTGCGTCGAATGCGCCGTCGTTGGGGCAGTCGACGGTTTGTCGATCGTTGCCAAATGCTCAAAGAAAGCCTTGACCGCCCTGCGATCACGACCGACATCATCGTTGGTTTCCCCGGAGAAACCGACGTCGAGTTTGCCGAAACGTGCAACGTCGCCCGCGAAGTCGGTTTTTCAAAAATCCACATCTTTCCGTTTAGTGCCCGTCGTGGCACACCAGCCGCCGACTACCCCGACCAGTTGCCGAAAAAACTCAAACAAGCCCGCGGTCGAGAACTCAAAGCGTTGGAAGCCGAACTTCGCGATGCGTATTTTGAGAGCCTACGCGGCATGACATTGCGGGTCTTGGTCGAATCGCCCTTGGAAGACCAGCCCGGGCTGATGGTCGGTACCTCTTGCCGCTACACACCGACGATCGTTGCAGCGAGTGAGCCTGGGGATTTCCTTGAGGTGGCGGCTGGAGAGTCGCAAGCAGGCCAAGTTTGGGCAGAATCAACTAGGCAAATGCAGGAGAACTATCTGCAAAGTCCTTTCTGACTGCTCTGCTAGCTCTGAAAAAGACAAATGAACCACGACGACACGACGGACACGACGAATTTTTTACGTTGTGCTCGTGGTGTCGTCGTGGTTCAATTTTGCATTTCCGCCAGGATCATGCAATTTCCTTGACTTGGCAGTTTGCCTGCTAGGCAAATGCAGTAGGCTTTTTCTTTTGGTCAATACCTGCGAGAATCTAGCAAATAGGTTCGTAGGCAGCGTTGAAAAATCGGCCGTTTTCACCTTGGTCAAACAACAGGAGCTTTTATGCTTTGTTCTGTGTCGCGACGATTTTGCTATTGCCTGCTCATTTTGCCTGGGATAAGCGTTGCCGCTGGTCGGTCTTTCGCTGCCGAACCTTTGCCTGCGGCCATGCACTCGGAGTTCGGAGCTGCCAATTGGATACCGGAGGACGCCGGATTATTTGGGGCCAACTACCGCTGTTTGGAACGTTGGCAGGCATTCACCCAGACACGAGCGTACCAAGAAATTTTGACGATGCCTGCCGTGCAGATGGGATTGAGCTGGGTGCGACAGCAACCCTACCTGGGGCAACTGGCAATGATGCGAGCGCAGAACCCGCTGCTCGACGACGGCCTGAACGTGTTGCAGGACGCATTTTCTCAAGAGACATTCGTCTATGTCGACAAGCGCGGTCCCGGTTTCATCAACGAACTTGGCGGACTGTACAATTCATTTATTCTGAACAGTTTTTTGCAAGGGATTAACGAAAGCACGGCTGCGCTGCCTGCGTACTCAGAAGAGGAGAACAAAGCAAGGATTCTTCGCGATCTGCTCGCTACGCAGGATGATTTGCATGTGCCTGGGCTTGTCTTCGGGTTTCGCCTGTCCGATCCGCAGGCAGGCCGCGACTTGCTCGCTCGCTTGACGCCAATATTGCGGCAAAGTATCCCTCTGCCGTTCCAGGAAGAATCGCTTGGCGGCGGCGAGTTTCTGACACTTTCGCTCAGCGCGGCAATGTTTCTTACTCCCGATGCCCAAGCAAGGATGGAAGCCGAATTTGAGCTTGCAGACGTCGATGCCGAAACGGTGGAACAGTTTGTTGCTTTCGTGAGATCGCAAACGCTGTCGATCAGCCTTGGCATGCGCGACGACTATCTCTTGTTCTCGTTAGGAGCAGACAACTCGCATCTTAAAAACTTAGGATCCGGCATTTCGCTGGCAGAGTGCAAGGCGCTGGCTCCGCTACGGAAGCATTTCCGGTCTCGCCTGATCGGCCTGAGTTATGTTCATCCTGGTTTAACCCAATCTGGAAAAATGGATGTCGAAGGTACCGTCGCCAAGCTGGGCGACTTGTTGAAGCTAGCAGAAGAAAAGATGCCAACTGGGCTAGCTGAGCGAGTGATAACAGATGCAACAAGTCTACTCAGCGAGATTAACGAGTCGCTGCCCGAGGCCCAACCAACCGTCTCAGCAAGTTTTTGGAACGAGGGTACCGAGTCGTTCACTTTTTCTGCTTTGGCCCCGGGGTCGTTGGAGTCGGGCAAACCGCTCTCGATTTTGTCGCACGCGGGACAATCGCCTTTGCTTGCCTTGGCAGCGCACTCACCGCCCAGCTTGCCACACTATAACCGGCTAGTTTTCTGGATTCAGCGATTTTACGGCTATTTTACAGACTATGCGGCGCCTCAGATTCCAGCAGAGAGCGTTGCCGACTTCGAGCAATTCGAGGCGTTGGCCCTGCCTGCGTTGCAGAATTTTCACGAAACTACACGCGATCTTCTGTTACCTTCGCTCGAAGGCGGGCAAAGCTTGTTTGTGCTGGATGCTGACGGCGCTTTGACAAAGTCGCCTGACACGAAAGAGTTGCTTTCACAGCCAATTCGCTTTCCTCGTCCTGCAATGATCGTCGAATTGAAAGACGCGCAGAAATTCATCGCTGCTTGGCGACAATATCGTGAGATTGCGAACTCGCTATTGTTAGAAGTTGCGAAAGCAAATGCGGATGTCTCAGAAACGCAGTTACCGCCGCCCGTGCAACGTCGCCTCGGAGACGCGACGCTTTATACCTATCCAATTCTTGCAGAGTACGATCCGGCTCTCTATTTGAATGACGATTTTGAACCTCATGCGCTGGTTTCCTCGAAATACTTTGTGTTGTCGCTTTCCTCGCAACATTCTCAGCAGCTTTTGGGCGACCACCCCTTGCCTGCCTCCGCGAAGATCGACCTTGAGCAGCCCGCCGGTCGAGCAGCTTGGTTCGATTTTTTGGCGCTGAAAGATCTGATATGCGACGATGCTGAAGCGATCTTGGCACTGGTCGAAGACGAAAAGGGGCTAGATCCAAATCTCAGTCTGCTGATAGACATGCATATCGACAAATTTCGCAGGATACTCGGCGCCGTGCACAACTATCGTAGTCGTACGTACGAAGAAGAAGGGCTGTGCGTCAAGCACAGTTGGCTGAAGCTTCAGGACATCGACCAATGACTGGTCTGCTAGTTGTCTTGCTAACAGCTTTGCCTGTGCTTCTCGGCGCGTGGCTGGGATCGCTTCGCGGTGGTGGATCTACTTCGGTCTGGCTGAGCAAGCTGGCACTTGCCTGGGGTAGCGGTATCGCCTTGGCCGCTTACGGATTGCGACAAGGTTGGCACACGCCTTGGGGACTGATTACCCCAATCGTTCTGGGGCTATTGACGGCCATTTTTCTGAGGGCGCTGCTGGCATGGTTTTCGGCACGACCTCGGCGGCACGCCAACCTCGGCGTATTTCAGCGGACTTCGGGAGCAGCCTTAGGGTCGATCATGGGCTTTTTGGTGGCTGTCGTGGGCTGGCAGGTCGCGTTATTTTCCAGCAATCTGGTCTCACCGTTGCCCCAAGCTGCTAACGCTGACGATAACGCTAACGATCATCAGAAACCCTTGACTGCTCCATCGGAAACCTCAACACCCCCTAGGAAAACCTCCTGGGCCAGTTTGGCAGAAGTTGCGCATCGAGGCTTCATCCAACACCTGCCTGTGGCTGGTCCACTAACCGACGAATTTCTTGCGGTCGCAACGATTTTGAAGACGCCTGTGCATGTCCGAAAACAATTTGCAAAACACAAAGAGTGGGATTCGCTAGCCGGCTTGCCAAGCTTCCAATCCATTGTCGAGGACGAGAATCTGTTTGCCGATATCGAGGCAGCCATTGCAGGCAACGTGGTTGCACTCTACCGTTTGCAGAGACATCCGTTGATCATCAATTTTTACGACGAAGAACCCTTGCAAGCGATTATAGCCAACTTGCAAGCCAGTCAGATCGCAGCTGATATAGTAGAATTCCAAAACCTTCCCCCGACCTCTAGTCACTAAACACCCGATGCAATACCGCCGCTTTGGACGGACCGAACTCGAAATGCCTGTCTTTAGCTGTGGCGGGATGCGCTACATGTACAAGTGGCAAGACGTGCCGCTGAGTGAAGTGCCGCCAGACAACCAGGCCAATCTCGAAGCAACGATTCGGCGATCGGTCGAGCTGGGGATCAACCACATCGAGACAGCACGCGGCTACGGTTCTTCTGAGCGGCAACTCGGGCTGGTACTGCCCTCTTTCCCGCGTGAAGAGCTGATCGTGCAAACCAAAATTGCACCGACGGCCGACCCGACGGAGTTCGTCGCGCACTTTCGCGAATCGTTGGAGCGATTGCAACTCGACCACGTCGACTTGCTCGGGTTGCATGGGATCAACACGCATGAGTTGCTGTGGTGGAGTGTCAGAAAAAATGGTTGCTTGGCTGCTGCGCGGGAATTGCAAGCCGAGGGGTTGGTGCGCCACGTCGGTTTTTCGACGCATGGATCGACTGAGCTAATCCTCGACGCGGTGCGTCACGAATCCGATGGCGGATTCGATTACATCAACTTGCATTGGTACTACATCTTTCAGCGCAATTGGCCCGCCGTTGTGGCGGCAACTGAGCGTGACATGGGCGTGTTTATCATCAGCCCCGCCAACAAAGGCGGTATGCTCTACAAACCATCGGAAAAACTTATTGAGCTTTGCCAGCCCCTGCACCCGCTGGTCTTCAATTGCTTGTTTTGTCTCCAGCAGCCAGAGATACACACACTGAGCTTGGGGGCTTCGTGCCCAGAAGATTTTGATTTACAAATTTCGGCGATCGATGAAATAGAGACGGCTACGAAAAGCTTAGTTGCAATCGAAAATCGATTGCACTCGGCAATGGTGGATGCCGTTGGCGAAGAGGTCGCACTACACTGGCCCGAAGGCCTGCCTGATTGGGAAGCTGCTCCAGGCTACATGAACATGCCCGTGATGTTGTGGCTCCGAAATCTGCTGCTCGCCTACGACATGCAAGACTACGGCAAGATGCGTTACAACTTGCTCGGTAATGGCGAACACTGGTTCCCCGGTTTGAATGCAGCCCACCTCGACGAGCTTGACCTCGAGGCGGCGATCAAAAATTCGCCCTTCGCCAAGCAGATTCCCGCCTGGTTACGCGAGACCCACGAGCAGCTCTATGAAGCTCCCAAAAAACGCCTGAGCCAAAGCTAAAGAATATCGAGACTCTCGACGCTTTTATCGCGATTTCATGGTAAACTGAAGGCATGTCAACAGTTGCTTCTGTAAACGCTGACCAACTGCTTCAGCCACCCTATCAAGGGCGACGTTGTGAGCTGATAGAGGGAGAAGTCACGATGATGTCGCCTGCCGGATGGAAGCACGGTGAGATAGTAAGCACTTTGCACTGCCTCCTCGCATCGCATATTGAGAAGCATAAGCTCGGAAAGACTTTTTGTGCAGAAACTGGGTTCCTGCTTGCCCGCGACCCAGACACGGTCCGCGCGCCAGACTTTGCTTTCATTC
>JAJDEE010000394.1 GCA_029259975.1 Planctomycetota bacterium | reverse complement strand
CTACGACGAACCAAAACAATCGACTTGTAGGCTTCTCGAGAATGAGTTTGCTTTCGCAAAGATCAGCAACGCCGCCTCAGCAACGGATGATAAAAAATCCGTTTCCTTGGTATGCGCCACGTTTTTGGCATGGCATGCGTTTTTCCACCTGGCTGCGTTCGCTTGCACGCAATCGATTTATCGTTTCTCTCGACCGAATCCCGGCGGCGCTAGGTATTACCGCGATCAGTGGCATCAACAGCGCAGCCTCCGCGATCGATCATTTGGTTTACAGTGGCCGAATAGCACGCACCGAACTAACCTCGCCACCGATTTTCATTTTGGGCCACTGGCGTGCCGGCACCACATTTCTCCATGAACTACTAATCCGCGATCCACTGCACACCTACGCGACGACCTACCAGTGTTTTGCACCGCATCACTTTGTGCTGACCGATCGCTGGATCACTCCCTGGACGGGCATGTTTTTGCCTAGCCGGCGGCCGATGGACAACATGGCAGCCGGTTGGCAGCGTCCGCAGGAAGATGAGTTTGCGTTAGGAAATCTCGGTGTCCCAACGCCCTATGCCTCGATGATGTTTCCTCAGCATGGTCCGCTTAACGAGGAGTATCTCGATTTACAGAGTCTTTCGCCGGCCGAGCTAGAAATTTGGAAATGCGAGCTACTCCGTTTCTTCCGCCGTATCACGTTTCGCGACCCGCGCAGGATCGTCGTCAAATCGCCACCTCATACTGCGCGCATTCGCACGATTCTAGAGATGTTTCCCGACGCCCGTTTTGTACATCTTGTCCGCGACCCGTACGAGTTATTTCTCTCGACGATCAACTTGTGGAAATCGCTGAACGAAGCACAGCGTATGCAAACCGTGGGCGAGCAGGCATGGGTAGAAGAGTACGTTCTCCGCTCGCACGAAACTATGTACGCCGCCTACGAGCAAGATCGTGAGCTGCTGAGCGAAGATCGACTCTACGAGCTGCGTTTCGAAGACCTCATAGCCGAGCCGTCCGAAATGCTGCGCGACGTGTATGCCCAGCTCGACCTGGGCGATTTTTCGCGTGTTGAAACGCCTATGGAGATGCACTTAGCCGACGTAAAAAAACACCGCCGGAACCATTACGAGCTACCCGAGGATAAACGCGAAATGGTTCGGTCGCGCTGGGCAGGGTATTTCGAGCGGTATGGATACGAGGGATAAGGAATGTGCTAGTGCTTTGGCACTGGCACTCGGTCATCGTGTTTTACGCCGCACGCGGCAACGGCGGCTTCTTGCCTTGGAGCTGGTACACGTACGCCAGCACTTCTGCGACTGCGGCGTAGCTATCGTCGGGGATTGGGTGACCCGGTTCGACTTCTTTGTAGAGCAGCTGGGCGAGCGGTTTGCGTTCGACGACTGGGATGTTGTGTTCCAAGGCGAGGCGGCGGATACGTTGAGCGAGTACGCCGGCGCCTTTGGCCAGAACGATTGGCGCGGCCATTTCTTCATGCTTGTATTGGATCGCGATCGCCAGTTCTGTCGGGTTGGTAACGACCACATCGGCTTGCGGAACTTTGTCGCCCATGCGATTGAGTGCCATCTGTCGCTGCACAGCGCGCCGACGGGCGATCACCTGTGGGTCGCCTTGCATGTTTTTCATTTCGTCGACAATTTCTTGCCTCGTCATCATTAGATCTTGGTTGTGCTTCCATTTTTGATAGGCGAAATCGAATAACGCCAACGTGAACAAAGCGATTCCAACCCAGAGCGCAGTCGTTAACGCGAGGTTGATCATAAACGGTGCCAACTCGCGTACAGAGAAGGTGCTAGCATAGACCACCTCTTCGTAATGCAAGTAGAGTACCGACGCCGCGACGACCGAAACGATCGCTACCTTGAACATGCCAAATCCGAGCTTCATTGCACCGGTTAATGAAAGGATACGGCTCAGACCGCTGATCGGGTTCAATCGTTTGATGTCTGGCGTCAGACGCTCTGGTACGAACAAAAAGCCAACTTGAAACACGCTGCTGAGCACGCCCGCGAGAGCCAATAACCCGACGATAGGTAGCAGCGTTGAGCCAAGCGTTTGAACAAGCGTTTGCGACTGAGCGATGATGTTTGTGCTATCGGCCGATAACGGCCCGACCGTGCTGAGCTGGTATCGCATAAAGGTTCCCGTCACGCGGACGACTTCTTCGCCGTACGATCGCAGCAGGAGCATGCCTACGATTAGCAAGCCGGCTGAACCGAGATCTTGGCTGTAGGCAACCTGCCCCTGCTCGCGCGCTTGTTCCTTGCGATGCGGGGTGGCTTCTTGCGACTTTTCGCCCGATTGTTCGGCCATGTTTTTAACTGAGGCTTGCTAACGAAGGGCGATCGATTGCGCAAGGGCTGCGCGGAGGGTCTCGATCGCCGATGTTGCTTCTAACGGAAAAGCCCAGACAATGGCGCCGATCGTAGTGAACAAGCAGCCAAGTGTTAGCAGCGAATTGACACCAAAACCGACAGCCAGAATGTTGATCTGTGGCATCGTGCGCCCAATCAAGCCGAGAACCAGCGTCGCCATGAGCAACGCCGTCATCGTCGGCGCGGCAGCGAGAATGCCTAGCAGAAAACTTTGTGAGAGCAGCATGGTCAAAGCATCGACATAGGTTGTCCCGAGCGAACCTTTGCCTGGAGGCATCCATGTGTAGGTGTCGAGCAACGCATCCATCACCAGGCGATGGCCGTCCAGCAAGACAAACATCGCTAGCGTGATAAAGTAAAATAATTGCGAGTAGACCGACAGATTACTGTTAAGCGTCGGGTCGAACACATCGGCTAGTGCCGTACCGCCCAGTTGGCTAATAATTTGGCCTGTGAGTTGGATACCGCTTAACAACAAGGTAATCCCAAAACCCAGTAGCAACCCAATCAACCCTTCGCTAGCAAGATACTTGGCGTAGACCAACAGATGGGTCATGTCTGTCGGTGGGTTGGCCGTTAGCAGCGGCGTGATAAGTAGCGAGATCGCCACGACAAGCAGCGCTTTGGCGCGCATCGGAATGGCTGCGCTACCAAAAATGGGGGCCGTCATAATCAGCGCTCCTACGCGAGCCAACACGAGTGTGAAGACCGCGAATTGATTAAACAGCAGTGTTTCCAGAAGCGGCATAGTGACAGCAACAACAATCACAACGATTGAGGAATGTTCGATATAAGGTTCTGCGAGTACTCCAATAACTGCGACAAGACCCACGGTAGCGAAAGAGCCAGCGCGATCACCATCGCAACCAATTTTGGGACAAAAGCGACCGTCTGCTCTTGAATTTGTGTCAACGCTTGCATCAACCCCACGAGCAAACCCACGATCATCCCTGAAAGCAAAACAGGCGCTGCCACAAGTGTTGCCATTAACAGCGCTTCACGCCCAAGATCAACTGCGTCTTGTGGGGTCATTGGGTACCTTCGGTCAAAGAAGAACGGTAAAGCTTTCCAGCAGCATCTTGATCACCAGTGTCCAGCCATCGACTAGCACGAACAGCAGTAGCTTGAACGGCAGCGAGATCAACACCGGCGGCAACATCATCATGCCCATCGAAATCGTCACACTCGCAACGACGATATCGAGGATCACAAATGGCAAATAAATTTGGAAGCCAATTAGGAATGCTGTTTTTAATTCGCTGAGCATAAACGCGGGCAGTAAGGCTTGCAGCGGGACGATTCGTTTCTCGTCCCCGTCCTTCGGGAAGTAGGCGTACTCCTCATACAGTTCGCCCGTCGAGGGATTAATCTCGCTCGGCATGTAGTTGAGAAAGAGATAGACATCGTCTGCGTTACCTGTACGCTTGATCTGCGTTCCCATGAAATCGCGAATTGGCAACGTGCCGCGTGACCAAGCCTCTTCGAGACTAATTTGCTTTTCTGTGTAGGGTAGGATCGCATTGTCGTAAACCTTAGACCATACTGGCGTCATCAATAGGAGGGTCATGAATAGCGCGATCGAGGTGATGACTTGGCTCGGCGGCAATTGCTGTGTGCCGAGTGCCTGACGCAACAGTCCTAAAACGACCAAAATGCGAATAAAGCTGGTTGTCATCAACAACAAAGCAGGTGCCAAGCTGATGACCGTCAGCAACAACATCACCTGGATCGTTGAGGATAGCCCTTCGGGACTCGCCCACTGCTGGGGCCCTCCGATGCCACTGGGGAGTAGCGAGGGGGCTGCCGGCGCAGGCGGTGTAGCTGTTTGCGCAATTACCAACTCCGGCGCGAGCAGTAGTACTACGACTGCAAGGACTGTCAGGAGTAGGCGTGTCGGTGTCATGCGTCTGTTTGGTTTGGCTATTGTCTCTGTTGGGCGTAGGAGGTGGCAACTTCGTTACCCAAGAAGCCACTTGTCGGCTCCTTAGACAACTGCTCCAGGACATCGTGAAATTCTGCTGTCGTACTTTGTTTGCGATTGCGTAGACAGAGGCCAAGCAAACGCTGGACTTCGAGAGGGTCAGTGATTTCGGTGATCGGGGAAATCCCTTCCGGAGTCATCGCCACCAGCACCAGCTTGTTGCCTACTTGCAACAAGTGGGCGAAGTTCCGAGCTGCCAGTGGCACTCTTCCCAGCACAGCGACGGCCTCGCTCGGTAAAGGCGAAGTTGGTTTGGGACCGCTACGGCGTAGCAGCCAGACGCAAACCAAAAACAAACCCACGACGATCGCTAACCCTGAACCTGCGGTGGCAAACGATTCGATTTTCGGCAGGACCAAAGCTGACCTGCCACGAGTGGAGGCTGTGCGGCTCTCAGTCGGTGCTGCGATTTGAACGCGTGTTGGGGGCGCAAGTAGTCGAGGATCTTCTTTCGGCAAGCCTGCTGCTACGGGCGGAGGCTCCTGAAACTCTGCCTGAATAATCAAGGGATCAATTTTCTGATCGGTCTGTAGTGGCTGCTGGGGAGCGGACGTTGCTTTCAGCGTCTCGCGTTTCCAGGAGAGTTGTGCATTGGCAACCTGGAAACTAGCTCCGAAGAGGACTAGAGCCAGTACCACGCGCATAATTTCCAGAAGCAATCGGAATCGGAACATCGCTCATCCGTCGAGACGAAAGGGCAGGGTGCCAGCAAAAAGGATTTTGCCGTCCCACGAAGAGCAACTTATAGGAAACCTAGCAGGGTGATGGCCAGGGCAATCAGAGACGAATTGACCGTGCTAGCAGAACTGAAACAGCCGATGCACAATTCCCAAGGACCCATGTAGGCAATTGCTAGCAGATTTCGTCATTCGTCATTATAACTTGTGCGTTGGTCATTCTGTCACGCAACCGCATTTTCGCCTTCGATCAACTCTGCGACCCGAATACAGAAATTGTCGTTGAGCACTAGCACTTCGCCTCGAGCAACGAGACGACCGTTCACGTAGATGTCGGCTGGATCGCCAGCTAGCTTGTCGAGCGTTACAACGGCTCCTTGCTTGAGTTTTAGAATCTCTTCTAGATGCATGTGCGTACGGCCAAGTTCGATGGTCATGTCAAGCTGTACGTCTCGCATTAACTCGAGCGTTGTCGACTCGGTATTGGCAGCCGTGCCGCCGAATTTCTGGAAGTCGAAAGTGCGCATCCCAGGAGGCATCGCGGTCAGTGATTCGTCCTGGTCAATCGATTCCAAAGCTTGTTCGGCCTTGTTCAGCAGTAGCTCGATGTCGCTTGACGACACAGGCGACGCATCCGTTGGACCTGCGGCTTGGGGAGCTGTTGGCGGTGCTTGCGTTTGTGCAACAGTAGTCTCTGGGGTAGCACCTCCGTTGAGCAACGCCTCGATTTCGGCTTGGTCGACCTGCGTGTCGTCGGGCGTTTCTGGTTTTGGAGGCGGAATCTCGGACGCATCGCTATCACCGCTCTGGGCCTGCCGCAGCAGGGCCTCGATCTCGTCTTGGCCAACTTGATCAGAATCGTCTGCCATCGGAATCCTTCCCAATGAAATTAGTAATGACGAATGTCTATTGAAGTACGAAGGCCGAGTTGACGGAGTGACAGAAAATTACTCTTCGTCATTTGTCATTTCGTCATT
>JAJDEE010000393.1 GCA_029259975.1 Planctomycetota bacterium | reverse complement strand
GACCCCCACGTGCAAAAGCACGATCGCTCGTTGACGCTTGCCGGCTAGCCTCAACGTGCCGAGACGACTCAGCATCAAACGGAGTTTTGCGCTGTTTTACCTACGCAAATTCGCAAAACTCCGGCAGTCGCGCAGCCCTTGGTTTTTTGTAACGCGTTATCAGCAAGCGACTTACCGTTTTTACCCCCACGGAAATTGGGGCGACTTTTGCGAACAAAAACGTGTTTTCAATACTGCTGCAAAACGCAAAATACTACCGGCAAGAAGAAATCAGCATGGACGTACAGCGAGTAGCCAAGAGGCTCCGCCAGAAAGCTGAAAAGTCAATGTTTTTCGAGTGCTTAGACGAGCGGCAGATAGGTATTTACTCAAAGTGAAAAAAATATCACCACGGAGGCACGGAGGACACTGAGAAAATAGTAGAAATCACCAATTGGAACAGGGTAGGATTCAACTGCTGCTCGCCTTACGCCGGCTCGTTTGAAAAACGCTTCATCAGTCTTCGTAAACTGCCGAGCTGTAGCGTCGTCGACGCCCACGACTTCGGCTGCGACGATGCGAGCGCGTGACGTACTCGCCTTCGACAAAGTAGTAGCCGCCAAGCAGTTTGTAAAAGAAAAGAATGATCAATGTGCCCATCAGCCCGACTAACATGCCAAGCGGGCTGATCGGAATGACGCGTTGGCCGTCACTAAAGTAGCTCACGACGCCGCAGCCCATGATCGTGCCGCCGATGCCCATGATGACGGTAGCTATCGCGCCGCCCGGATCACGGCCTGGCATGATGCCTTTGGAAAGCAGGCCGACGACGGTGCCAAAACCAACCCAGACCAGCACGTCGTTGACGAGCTGTTGGGCCGAGTCGTTGAGCATCACGCCTTGTGCTGGGTCGAAGCCATCCATGGCTGGGTTCCTAGGTTTTTTGGTGCGTCCCGGCGATGCGTTGCATCGCGGTTATTTTTTTAGGAGGATTTTTGGGCACGTACTGTAGCGAAATCTTGGGCGCGTCGACAAGATCGAAGCTGCTGGCGCTGCTAGCAGAAGTTAGTCTTCGAGTTCGAGCAGCAGGTCGCCATTTTGGCTACCACTCTGCTGCTCAGCGCCGTTATCGTCGACGCCATCGGGGCCGACGCTGTAGAGCAGATAGCCGTCGGATTGGGGGCGATAGATGAGCGGTTCGTCAGCAAAGCTGTCCTGCGGCATTTTGTCCAAGTACTCAGGTAGGAGTTCGTCGAGCTTTTCGGGGAGGCGGTTGTTGTCGAGTTGGAAGGCGCGCAAGGCGAGGTGTGCTTGCAGGATTGTGTTGAGTACAGCGTGTTGCTTATCAGCTCTTAGCATCGCATCGATGGTTTGCTGACTTTGGGCGCGGATCGCGCCCATCATCATCATGGTTTGCAATCGCCCGTGGGTATGTCGAGTAAATGCAATGTCGCGTCGAATCAGCTCTGAAATTTCGTCGAACTGTAAGGGCGAAGCTTGCAGCTTTTTCTGGAGTCGAAGACAATCGTCACGCGAAAGTTGCTCGACTTGTTCGCGTAGAGAGTACATGGCCGTGTAATGCACACCCCCCGCTAACATCCGATCAATGGCCAACCCTCCTGGAGCGGCAGCCTGAGCTAATTCGATGGTATCTAGCCCACACTGCACCGCTTCGTCCATCACGCCGCTACTTTTTGCATGACGGGCCGCCGCTGCAAAGGCACGACCTAAGCTGCGTAGTGAGGAGCTATTTTCCAGGTGTGTTTCTAGCCCTGTTTTATCGGCTGACCAATCCACAGTGACCATGCATTCTTTCTGCAAGGCTTCGCGCGCCAGATTGATTGCCGGCTCATTCTGCTGAACGATCGCCGTTAGCTCCTCCTTATCCATCTCGTCATAAAATCCGGTACGCGGGGCAAGCATTTTGGCGGCTCGAAGCAAATCGTCGTACCCGTTTGGCACTGGTAGCACGGGCGGCGCGAAGGGTGGAAACATCAACCGAAAAACGAGCCATGATCCGGCGATCACGGTCAATGCCAGTGTGGGGAGTAGCCAGACTTTTTTGGGTTTCGAGGCTTCGGTCATGCGTGTCTCTCTGTGAAATGCCGCTGGGTCAATTGTCAATAGTTATTTGACAATAGTCATTGGTCACTGAATATTAGAGGCCCTCAAATGACAAATGAGACTGGCAAATAACTAATGGCAAATCTTAAATCACTCAATCCAACCGCCGCCCAGCGTGCGATCGCCATCGTAACAAACCACCGCCTGCCCCGGCGCGACGCCGAATTGCGGCTCGTCGAATGCAACTTCCAAGCGATCGTTGGGCAGCAATTCAACGGTGGCTGGCACGGGTGGAGCGTTGTAGCGGATTTGGACATGACATTGTTGTGGGATCATTGTTTTGTCGACGAGCCAATTCGTTCCTGAGGCCGTTAGCCCTGGGCTGCCAAGTTCTTCGCGGTCGCCTAGCACGACGCGGCGAGTCTCGGGTTCGATTCGCACGACGAATTTTGGTTCGCCGAGCGCCACGCCTAAGCCTTTGCGCTGGCCGACCGTAAATCCTTCGATGCCGGCGTGCTGGCCGACGACGGTACCGTCGGTCGTGACTAATTCGCCGGCGGTGTCGATATCTTGGCCGTGAATTTGACGTTGCCCGCGAATAAATTCGTCGTAGCGGCCTTGCGTAACGAAACAGATTTCCTGACTGTCCTTTTTTTCGGCGACATTCATTCCCAAACTAGCCGCGATCTTACGGATCACCGGTTTTTTATAATCGCCGACGGGCAGCATCATGCGGCCAAGAAATTTTCGTTGGATGCCAAAGAGGACGTACGATTGGTCTTTGGCGGTGTCGCGCCCGCGCAAGAGTGCCGGGGCATTTTTGGCCTGAAGATCTAGCTTGGCGTAGTGGCCGGTGGCCACGTACTGGGCGTCGACGCTGTCGGCGTAATCAAATAGTTTGCCGAACTTGATCCAGTTGTTGCATTGCACGCACGGGTTAGGCGTGCGACCGGCGGTGTACTCGTCGACGAAGTAGTCGATGATGCGGCTGAATTCTTGGTCGAGATTCAACGCATAAAACGGAATCGTCAGCCGATCGGCCACGCGCCGCGCGTCTTCGGCGTCGGCGGCGGTACAACAGCCTTGCTTGTGATCGAGCCGCCCATGACTGGAAATATCAACGATCGGTAGCTGATCGGTAGCACAGGCCACCGGCGACTGATGCCCGTGGCGCATGAACACACCGATCACGTCGTGCCCCTGCTCCAACAACAGGTGCGCCGCGACGCTCGAATCGACCCCGCCAGACATTGCTAAAACCACGCGTGCCATAGATCGAGTTTAGGCGGGGCCTGCGAAGCCGACAAGCGGCACTCGTAGCCGAACGTCTTTTCGCTTACAATCATGCGTCAGGTAGCATATTGAACGCTAATCTTCGCTGACCTGCGCTAATTCTGATCGGCGCAGAGTAGTGTTTTAACTTTTTGCATTGGTTTTTGAGGTTCCGAGACATGGCTTTGGAAAAAGAATGGCTCGATCGCGCTGCGGCGATCAGTACTGCAATCCTTCAGCTCCGAGACTCCCTTTGACTGTGACGGCAAGACGGCACAGGTCAAAGTGATCGACAACCAGATGGCGGCTCCCGATTTTTGGAACGATCAAGAAACAGCCCAAGCAAAAGTCACCGAGCGCAAAACCTTGCTCGGCATTCTCAAGCCGCTCGACGATGTCTATGCGGCTAGTGGCGACCTGACGGCGATGATCGAAATGGCCGCCGATGACGACTCCTTTGCCGCAGAGGTGCCCGCCGAAGTCGAGCGGCTAGAAGCCGAGATCGAGCAGCTAAAGTTAAAAGCTCTGCTTAGTGGCGAGCACGACGCCGCCGGCGCGATTCTCACGATCCACGCCCGCGACGGCGGCACCGACGCGAATGACTGGGCCGAGATGTTGCTGC
>JAJDEE010000392.1 GCA_029259975.1 Planctomycetota bacterium | reverse complement strand
TGCCGAAGAAATAGGCGCCGATGGCTACGGAGCCGATGCGTCGCGTGCAGTCGAATTGTTTAAGGAACTTTCCCCGGTTCCAACGTAGGCATCGATTCTCATTAGCAGTTTGGTCGAGGCCATGTATTCTTTAAAGAAAAGCCTGAGCGAGAAGTCCCAGTTTGCGCTGGGAGTCGAGCTGGTCACGACACGCGGTACGATCGCGGCGCGACAGGCTGTGCGTACTCGTTCCTTTGCGACACAACTCGTACATTCCGAGCTGATCGACTGGGTATCGATTACCGACAATGCTGGAGGCAACCCCCAACTCAGCCCGATGGCACTTGGAAAGCCAATCCTTTACGCGGGCAAGGAAGTTCTAATCCACCTTTCTTGCAAAGACTTCAACCGCCACGGCCTCGAGAGCGAAGCTTGGCAGCTAGCCAGCGAAGGCTTTCGCAATATCTTAGCCCTCAGCGGCGACTATCCGGCCCAGGGGTTTGGAGGCCAGGCCAAGCCTGTGTTTGACATTGATTCGGTCGGCCTGCTATCGATGCTGGGAAAAATGAACCGTGGCTCTTTGCAATCGTCGACGACGAAAGCGAGTCATGCCGCTTCGACGACCGAGACGGATTTTTTTGTGGGCGCTGTAGCTACGAACTTCAAACGGCACGAAAACGAGGTCGTGCCTCAACTGCTAAAGATGAAAAAAAAGATCGCATGTGGCGCACAATTTATCATCGCTCAAATTGGCTACGATGCTCGCAAGAGTCACGAGATGCTCAGCTACTTGCAGCAACAGCCCGAAACACGGCAGACGCCGCTGATAGGCAACGTGTTTGTCTTGTCGAAATCCACCGTGCAATTCTTTCGTAAGCAAACGATTCCAGGCGTTGTTATCACCGATTCGCTAGCTGCAGAGTGCGAAAGCCAAGTGCGTAGTTCCGACCGAGGCGCGGCATTCTTCCACGAATTGGCTGCCAAGCAATTAGCCATTTTTCGCGGCATGGGATTCGCGGGGGGATACTTGGGCGGGGTTCATTCGATCGACGTGCTGCACCGAGTGTTGGAGATTGAAGACTCCTTTGCAAGTGACGACTGGAAGCAATTTGCCAGAGAAATCCAGTATTCTGTCCCCGGCGAGTATTATCTTTACGCTCAGGATCCCGATACCAAGTTGGCTGACCCGGCGCGATGCTCGGAGAGTTTGAATTCTGTTTCAAAATCGACTCGCAAAAAAACGGCGCGACTTGAGACGCTGATTTTCCGATTCAGCAAGCTGGTGCATGACACCGTGTTTTCCCCCAACAAGCGGCTGTATCGTTGGGCCAGAAGGATCTATCAATCCGCTACCAACCAGCGTCAGGGGCCAAAGCCGCTGCGGATTATTGAGACGGGCACCAAGTCCCTGCTTTTCGGCTGCAAGGATTGCGGCGACTGCTCGTTGCCCGATATTGCTTTTCTCTGCCCCGAATCACAATGTGCTAAAAACCAACGCAACGGCCCCTGTGGCGGAACACGCGACGGCCTGTGCGAAGTCGAGGATTTCGAATGTATTTGGTCGCGCGCGTACGATCGTCTGAAAGGAGCTGGGCAAGAGCACCTGTTGCTCGGCCATGCCCCAGTCGTGCAAGACGAAGCCCTACGTGGTAGTTCAAGCTGGGCCAACGCACTGCTCGGACGCGACCACGCAGCGAATGACAACTCTTCGCACATAGACGGTCTCCGCACTGAAAAAGCCTCCGACGATAGCGTGCCCGCCTCACCCACCATTCCCGACGGACAAGTATTACCGATCACTCCAGCAAAAGGACCTCCCCTTGATGCAACAGCCAGCACCCACAACTGATCGCGGCCAAGCTGCGAATCAAACGCGTCCGTTTAAACTGATCGGCGAGTTGATCAACAACTCGTTTGCACGAGCGGGACGCGCGTTTAAGAACAAAGACCTTGCCGCATTTCAGCGATTAGCCGCTCTACAAACCGATCTGGGTGCAGACTATCTGACGCTAAATATCGATGGCACGCAGACGATGATGGTCAAGCCGCAAGAGATGCTCGATTTCCTGCCCGATCTTGTACCCGCGATCCAGGAGGTCACCTCGATACCAATCGCATTCGACAGTCCCTCGGTCGATTTTCATCGTTGTTGCTTGCAGCATTACGATCGCTCCAAAAGTGGTCAGCCGATCTTGAATTCCGTGTCTGCTTCGCGCGAGCGTATCGACGAACTGTTTGATTTGGTGGCTGAGTACGACACGCTAGCGATCGGTATGGCGTCCGAGAAGTTCACTCCCGAAGGATCTGCCCAGTGCTTGTCAGCACAAGAAGTCTATGGGGCGGCTAAAGATCTCATCGGCATGTTTGCAGAAAAATCGGGCCGCACGAACGATCAAATACTCATCGACACTGGGTTGGCCCCCGTCGGAGCCGACACCTACGGCTTGGTCAATATGGGCCTCGATGCCATGCGATTAATCCGACAAGACCCGACTCTGCAAGGCGTACATCTCTCGGTGGGCCTGACAAATTTTTCGTTTGGCACTCCGAAAGAGATTCGCGAAGGGATGGAGAGTGCTTATCTGACATTGGCTGTCGAGGCGGGACTCGACGTTGTGCTAGGCAACCCCGAAAAGAATCTCGGCCTGCTTAGCTCGGACGATCGCTATGTGCAAGTGATTGCTGGTGCGCTCGAACTTGGTCGTCCTGAAGAGGGTGAGACACAAGAAGACGCCGGTTTTCGACAAGCCCATAAGATTATGGAGTTGTTTTGACTCAAATCGACCTAATAAACAACCGACAAGTGCATCTCCAACAAGGGGGTGTGGATGCGCTCACCCAGCTAGCGGCCCTTTCGACGGGCCGGCCAGTTTGGCTGCGTGTGGGTAGGCTATTTGATGGCTGCTGTGAACGTGTGCTCGAAGACGCGGATATCGTTTTTGATGCCAAAGAAATCCTGGCCGTCGGAGATAGTTCGAAGGCAATCGAGTTGCCGGCCGAAATCAGCGAGATGTCGCAACCCGACGTCCATCTGCCAAGCTGGACTGCCTTGCCCTGTCTGGTCGAGTCGCATGCACATTTGTTTCTCGAAGGATCTCCAACCGACTTCGCGACAAGGAAACAATACTTGCAGCAAACGTCAGAGACGCTTTTGCAACGGGCACAAGATCGGATGCCAACGATCTTGCGCTGTGGCGTAGGCGCGATCCGCGACGCCGGCGACAAACATGGCGTTGGGCTTGCTCTGGCTGCGAAGGCGAAGCAGCATAAGGGCGAACTCGCAACAACGCCTTGGATTGATAGCCCCGGCGCTGCGATCCACCATCAAGGACGGTACGGATCGTTTATGGGACAGCCGATCGAAGAGTTTGCCAGCGCTTCGAAGTGTGTAGCCGGGCGTATTTCGGACGGTGCCGATCGAGTAAAACTGCTGGTGAGCGGCATTATCAATTTCAAAGCAGGTCGCGTCACCGCACCGCCGCAGATGCCGATCGCCGAAGTCGCTGAAATCGTAAAAGCTGCCAAAGCCAACAATCGTCAAACCTTTGCTCACGCTTCTGGCGCCGAAGGTGTTGAGAATGCTATCGAGGGCGGCGTCGACACGGTCGAACATGGTTTTTTTATCACCGACGACCAACTTGCGCGCATGCGCGACCGGCAAATCGGTTGGGTGCCGACCTTTGCTCCGGTTCAGTTACAGGTTGATCGCGCCGAACAGTTTGGCTGGGATACGATCGTAGTCGGCCACTTGCAAGGGATCTTGGACAAACACAGCAAGATGCTCTGCCGAGCACACGAATTAGGAGTCACGATCATCGCGGGAAGCGATGCCGGGTCTTGCGGCGTCCCTCACGGTGTTGGTCTGCTCAATGAATTGTTACTGATGGAACGAGCCGGAATGTCCGCGATCGAAGTACTTCTCACTGCAACGGGCCGCAGCGCCAATAGACTCGACTTCGCCGAGCCGGTGGGGCAAGTCGCACCGGGATTTCGCTCGCGGATGATACTGACCCAGCACGATCCGACGGTGACCGTGGCAAATCTACGCCAGCCGAAAGCGGTGCTGGCCGATGGTGCGTTCATGTTTTCCGATGAATCTACGGAAATGAAAGGGCTATAGGGTTTTCAGAAAAACTACCGAACCGCGACGTCTGTAAAATACTCGGAGATAGGCTTGACGATAAATTTAGAAATCAACTCGAAAGACATCAAAGCCGAGCCAGGGCAGTCGGTGTTTGACTGCGCCGAGCTTGTCGGCGTGCAGGTGCCGACGTCGTGCCGCAAAAATGGCAAGTGCCGCGAGTGCATGGTCGAAGTGACCGAAGGCAGCGAGCTGTTGTCTCCGCTGGCAGAAGAAGAATCGCACCTCCGTGATGGCTTTCGCCTCTCCTGTCGGGCCTACGTCACTGAGCAATCGGGCAACATCAAGTGTCACACTTTGCGTCGTGGCGAAATGCGCATCGAGAGCAGTAGCTCGGGGCTTACTGATATTCCATTGCCAGAGGGACTGACCCCGGCCGTAACTCGTGACGGCGAATGGGTGTTGCTCGATGGCAATCAGTTGGTGCGTGCTGCGGGGCAGTTGCTGGGTCTGGCGATCGATCTGGGCACGACGACCATCGTTGTCAGGCTGCACGACCTCGAGACGGGTGAGATTTTGGCGGTCCAGTCGTTCGAGAATCCGCAGCGTTTTGCCGGCACCGATGTCATGTCACGCATCCAGTACGACACCGAACAGGGGAAAAAGTTACTGCAGCGCACTCTGCTCGCTTATCTCGGACACCTAATCGACGACTTACCGTGCGATTCGCAGCAGATCTACGAGGTGGTCGTAGCAGGCAACACAACCATGCGAGATTTGTTCTTCGGCCTTGATGTCACTACCGTCGGACAGCGGCCCTATAGGTCGATCACCGAACACGAACTAAAAAGCAATCAACGATCCACGACCGCCATCGATACCTCCGCCAAGAAACTTCGGCTGCCGATCTTTCCCGAAGCGCGAATCGTCGGTTTGCCTTTAATTAGTGGCCACGTCGGTGCTGACGCGGCCGCATGCTTGCTAGCGATTGGTATTCTCTACGAAGATCGTACCGTCGCTCTGATGGATATTGGCACGAATACCGAGCTGATCGTCGGCAACCGCCACCGCCTGATGGCAGCTTCGTGCCCGGCTGGACCGGCATTCGAGGGCGGAGCGATACAATGCGGCATGCCCGGCTTGGAGGGTGCCATCGAGTCGGTGCAATTATCACAAGCAGGCATCGAGTCGATGGGTGTCATCGGAGAAGCCCAGCCACAAGGAATCTGCGGCTCGGGATTGATTGATCTGCTTGGCGAGTTGCGCCGCACAGAGCGCATCAACGAATTGGGCCGCTTTGTGGACGAGTCCGAGCAATTCTCCCTTACCTCCACCGAGGGTTTAGTTTACCTACATGAACAAGATATCAGCGAGTTAGCCCAGGCCAAAGGAGCCAACGTGGCAGGCTTGCGGATTTTGCTCAAGGCGTATGGAATTGATCTCGATGGCATCGACCAGTTCTATTTAGCTGGCGGTTTTGCTCGCCAGATCAATCTCGACTCGGCGAGGCGTATTGGGCTGATACCCGACGTTTCTGACGAGCGTCTCGTGCAGATTGGAAATGCCTCGATGGAAGGTGCGAGTCGAGCACTATGCTCGATGCTCGAGCGCGACGCGCTCGAGAAGCTCGTCGGCCAGATCGGCCATGTTGAATTAGAAACCGATGAGCAGTTTTTTGACTATTTTGTCGAAGGCTGCCAATTTGTCCCCGTTACAAATTTAACTTGTCAGCAATAATGACCCCTATGCTTGATCGTTTTAGTATCCCCGACCAACAGACCCTAACTGTCCCCGAAGTTTACTATCGGCGCCATTTGGGGCTGCCGCCCTGCGCGCAACTCGACGAGCATCTTACCCAGCTCACCGAGAATGCACTCGCATGGTACCAACAGCACGCCTCTCCCTGGACAACAGTTCGCGCAATCGGGATCGATGACATTTGTGGTAATGTTATCCAGCTAGAAAACAGTACCTCACTACTTAGTCCGATGCTAGCCAAGGGATTAGCGCAGGCGGACGCACGAGAGTTGGTGGTTGTCGCGGCTACCGCTGGCGAAGCTGTCGACCAGCAGATTGCTGCCTTGTGGAAAGACGAGCGGCCCGACGAGGCGATGTTTCTTAATTCCTATGCGATCGCCGCAGTCGAACATTTGCGTTGGACGTTGGGAGAACATCTGAGCCGCACGTATCAAGAGCAAGGCATGACCGTGCTGCCACACTACAGCCCAGGGTACGAAGGCTGGGGTTTAGAAGATCAGCACAAACTTTTTGCGCTGATCGCCGAGGAAAGAGCGGCAACGCAGCCACTCGAAATACTCGAGTCCGGCTGTCTGCGTCCGCTCAAGTCGACACTCGCCGCCTACGGCATCACAAACCGTACCGACTTGGGCAAGCTCGACGAGTACTGGACTAAAAGCGTTGTGTTAGATTCGGCAACCACTGCAACACCGACGCACTACGCGTTTCCCGAACGTACGCTGGACCGTTGGCGAGAAAAGCGACTTTCGTTCAACGCATTCGCCTCAGGAAAAATCGAAGCCACATTTCGGATCGATGGGTCGACCTGCACCAACATGGGCACACCGCTAGCGTTTGAGTATCGAGTATCGTTACGGCGGGAAGCAGACGCCGGCTATCGCATCCTGGCTGTCTCGTGCGCGCCTGTCGAAAATGAAAAAGGCTATCAGGCGATGTGCGCCTATCTCGACAACCCCGAGCGTTTTATGGCTGGCATCAAAGAGTATCGCCCCTTAGTCGGGCAGCTACTTAGCGAAGCCGTCACATGGGAAGTCTCGACAAGCCCCGCTGGCTGCCTTTGCACGCGGCCAAGTCAGGATCACAAATGGAGGATCGTGCTACAAACGATCCATTACGCATTGGAGAGCAACAAACTATGACCAGCCGATTACTCGAAGAACTTAACCGCCGAACCTTGCTCGGCGACGGCGCGATGGGCACCCAATTGCAACAAGCCGGACTCGAACCGGGCGGTTGTGGCGAAGCTTGGAACGTTGACCATCCCGATCGCGTGCTAGAAATCCAGCGTAGGTATGTCGAGGCAGGTTCCGACTGCCTCATTACCAACACTTTTGGCGGCAGCCGAATTATGTTGGAGCGACATGGCTGCGCTGGCCGTGCTGTCGAAATCAACGCCGCTGGTGTCAAAATCGCGCGCGAGGCTTTTGGCGACCGCGACGGTTTCGTAATCGGCGATATCGGCCCCTTCGGTGGCCTTTTGGAACCTTATGGCGACTTCAAAGCGGAAGAGGTACTCCAAGCTTTTCTTGAGCAAGCCAAATCACTGGTCAGTGCTGGAGCCGACGCAGTCATTATCGAAACGCAAACCTCCTACGAAGAGTTAGCCATCGGGGTCGAAGCCGCCAAAGAGGCAGGGGCACCCTGCGTGATCGGGTCAATGGCATACGACGTCACCCACGATCGATCGGAGATTCGTACGATGATGGGCATCTCTCCAGAGGAGGCTGCCCAATTTATGGTGAAAGCCGGAGTCGATATTTTTGCCGTGAACTGCGGATCGGGCGTCGACGTTGGCTGGGCAGCAAAAGCTGTCGAAGCCTATCGTCAAGTTAGCGACAATCCCACCATGGCACAGCCCAACGCGGGCATCCCCGAATTGGTGAACATGGAAGTCATCTACCGTCAGACTCCCGAACAAATGGCGGAGCTGCTTCCCGGTTTGCTAGACGCCGGAGCAAACATCGTCGGTGGTTGCTGTGGCAGCACGCCAGCGCATGTTAACCAATTCCGTAAGCTGCTCGACCAGCGTAATGCCTAGGGATCAATAGCTTCAAACCATTCGCAAGCAATAGGAGCAACATAATGAAACTAACTATCGAAGAAAACAAAGAGGCCGAACAACTCATCCCACCCACGGCCCCCGATGGCTCTGGCATCGGTGTGAACTATGTTGATGCCTACATCAAGCCGCTAAACACCGAGTCGGAGGGACTCAAGGTGACGTGCAAACGCAAGGGGCTGAAAATTATTTTGGGGGTCGGAGCGGAAACTGGCGAGGCGATCATTCGTAAAAACGATCATGGGCCAGACGTTCGCGACATGCTTCGTAAAGCTTTGGAAACATCAGCCACGCAAATTGGTTGCAAGTTGACTATCGCGGATGGTGTCATCTGCATCGAGGCGTAGGTGCGTTCTTTTCTCGGCGTGGATCGATTTTGCACTGAACAACTGCCGACTGAAAGCCGGCAGTTGTTCAGTGCCGTGTGTTTACCCCGGATTGTTCTCGAGCCTAGTTCCTGTCGACATCGAGTCTGGCGCCAGCCGTTCAGGTCTGACGTTCCTCATCCGTGAGGCGTACAATATACTTCTTGTTCATGGGAAACCTCCATGTTGCACAGAGGATCCCGAAAAACACTAATCAAGCCAACCCCAGCTTTTAGGCTTGATGACGCACTAGCCACGACCACATGTTTGTCGGGAACGGTTTTGGCGTGAAAATGCCTGCCATGGTCTTGCATGGCTAAGCATTTGTCTCGACCCACATCATTGTGCCTGCAAGGCGTGCAAGTGCTCTGGCCACTGGGAGTCGAACTTGTACTTTCCGGATTGCACATCCAAGACGACGACTCCTTCGCTCTCCTTGGTGAGCGTAACACACGCAGCTTGACCAATCGATTCTCCGTTCACCCTAACGCTTTCTAGATTCTGGGCGGGCAAATAAATGGTCGCTTTGGTATTTGTGGGGATAGTCGCCTGTAGAACAAAGCGGTCTTCCTCAAGTCGCCAACTTGATTCAATACGACCGCGAATCGAGTCGTAGGACGCTTTTACCCAATGGATGGGCTCATGTTGAGGGTTGCTTTCTGGAGAAGGCGGTAAAGGTCGTAAAATGATGTGGTGATAACCCGGATCCTGCGTTTGTATTCCAGCGAGATTTTCAAACATCCACTGACAAACTGAGCCAAAAGCATAATGTGAAAAGGAATTCATCTCCGCATTGTGGCGTCCGAACCCGTCTTCTTTCGTGTAGCTGTCCCATCGTTCCCAGATCGTGGTCGCTCCTTGATCGACTTCGTATCCCCACGAGGGAAACTCGTGGCTCTGCAACAGTAACGTCGCGAGATCATGGTGGCCAGTCGTGGAGAGTGCCGGCAACAACGAATAAGTACCGAGAAACCCCGTCGACATCCGATTCCCATTGTCACGAATCTTCGTAGCCAATCGCGCACTCAAGGAAGCTCGTTGGCTTGCCGGAATCAGTTGGCCGTAGAACGCCAAAGCGTAGGCTGTCTGGGTATCCACTGTGAGTCGGTCAGGGGATTGAATGTATTTCTTGGCAAAGGCCCGTTGAATGTTTGCCTGCAGCTTGCGATACATTTCCGCATCTTCTGTATGTCCGATGGCATCTGCCATTTCAGCCATCAGACGCGTGGAAACAGCAAAGTAGACGGAATCGATGAAATGTAGCGGCGTTTTCTCGCCCTGCGATAGCCAGTCTCCCCAATTGTTTCCATGATCGATACCAAGGTAATTTTGGCTGGTGCGCTGTCGCCATTGCATGAACTTCGTCATTGGTTCCCAGCACTGCTCTATCACACGGGTGTCGCCGTAAGCTCGCCAGATTGTCCAGGGACAGATTACCCCAGCGTCGGCCCACGCGGTCCCAAATTCCCAACCACTCTGAAACGGAAAGGGGGCATAACCAGGAAAAGCGCCGCTAGGACGCTGTGATTCCATCAACTCGCGGAGCCATTTGGTAAAAAACGCGCTGACATCCGCGTTCAATGTGGCCGAAGCGACGTAGACCTGGGCATCGCCTGTCCAGCCCATTCGCTCATCTCGCTGAGGACAATCCGTTGGCACATCAATAAAGTTGGCACGCTGGGTCCAGACGATATTTTTGTATAACTGATTGATCGTGGGGTCTGAACACTCGAAACTACTTGCCAAGGGCGTATCGCTGTGAACCACGAGTCCGGTGATCGTGTCTTTCTGCGGCTCGCCTGGAAAGTTAGAAACCTCCACGTACTGAAAGCCATGGAAAGTGAAACGCGGCGTATAAACCTCACCTGCTGGATCCCCCTTGCAAACGTAGCAATCTTGAGCTCGCGCCTTCCGCAAGTTTTCTGTCATCAATCGTCCGTCGGGATGGAGCATTTCGCCAAACCGAAGATGAACGCGGTGACCTTGGGGGCCCGTAATTTTCAGCTTGGCTACTCCCGCAATATTCTGGCCCAAATCGAAGATGTAGGTGTCCTCGCCTCGATCAATAACGTCGACACAGGGAATCTCCTGGATCCTTCGAACCGGCACACCTGGAAAAGCCTGCAGTCGCGGACGCTTGAAGCCCAGGTGAATTGGTCTTGCCCGGTTCTGTGGTTGCTCTTCTTGCTTGTTGGGGTTGTTGTACTCGTAAAAGTTGGCTTCTGGATCGCCATTTTCATCGGCACGAATCGCGTGTTCCCAGTCGCTGTCGTCAAACCCGACTTCGGTCCAGCCTTCCGTAATCTTGGTAGCGTCAAAAGTTTCTCCCATCAGCAAGTCCGCCTCGCGGATCGGGCCCTCACCAGTAACACGCCACGTATCATCTGAATTAACGGTTACCCGCGAACCATCTTCGTACTCGATCTCTAGTTGCACCATTACCGAGGGCGTCTTACCGTATGTGTACCGACCGACCTGTTCAGTTCCGAGACCTGCCTGCAAACCGAATCCGACGTATCCGCTGTACCAACCGCCGGCAACCCAAGTTCCAATCGCGTTTGTGTCTTGCTTAAGCAGGCGAGTAACGTCGTATGTCTGGTAGTACGCCCGCTGGTGGTAATCCGTCCAACCTGGGGCAAACAACGCATCGCCAACGCGATTGCCATTGAGGTGTAACTCGTAAATGCCTAACGCGGTTGTGAATACGGTTGCTCGTCGCACCGCCTTGTCGATAGAAAATTCTTTTCTATACTGTCGGGCGGGCGGCAAGAAAAGTTCTTCACGGTTTGCAAATACGGGCGATTCGTCGCGATAGCTTATATATTCCGCGGTCCATTGTGAATTATTGAGAAGGCCCATAGTCCACAGGGCTGACTTACTCCATTGCGAGACTGCATCATGTCGATCCCATACACGCACCTTCCAGAAACAAGCACAGCGAGATCTCAATGGTGCACCATCGTACGAGATATTTACAGACTCGCTGCTTGTCACCTTTCCAGAGTCCCACAGATCACCTTCGTCGTTCCTCAGCGACTCTTCGGACGTGGCAATGAGAATCTGATAGGCGGATTGGAACTGCCCATTCTCTGCAGAATTGAGGCGCCAAATTAGCCTCGGGTGCAATTCATCGATTCCAAGAGGATTGGCTCGGTATTCGCAGCGCAAGCCCAATACTTCAAGCCCAGCAGCATGAATAACCGAGCATCTTACAACTGCTACCGACAAGACAACGCCTAATAGGATAGTCAGTAGGCTTGCTTTTCCTGCCATGTAGTAATCCTTCTAGAGCAAGATGCACAGCCATGTGTCGATGTTTTTCACTGTCGTTGCCCACGCGATTTTCTAGTGGCACGACTTTTTGCAGAACACGGAATACGCTGCGAATGCACGTCTCTGCTAACCGTTGTTATTCGGTGAGATGCGTACTAACGAAGATGCGTACTACCGAATATAAAATTGTTGCGGCGACGACCCACTGGTGAGCCGCCGCCGCAACACGATTAAAACATCTGTCAAAAAAAGGCTCCAGCACACGTCTGCCCATGCAGCAAGACTGCCGCGTACTGGAGTGATTAGTAAAACCAACAAGACAGGCAGGGGAAACAACTGCTGTAACCCGCAGCCAGCCTTGTCAGTGGAATGGCGTTAACTACCTCTTAGCACGTCTCCCTACAGCGCAAATCAAACACGCTAGTGAGAACATCACCCCCGTCGTTGGTTCGGGAATCATATTGATGGTGAGGTTGTTGATATGGTGGTCAAAAAGGTCAGTACCGGCGTTTGCTCCGTCGAGAAAGGCTCGTAGCTCAAAAAACCGACCAGCGCTATCGAAGCCTGTCCCTGGACCAAAAGCGTCGATAGGAATCGTTCCTAGAAGCACCGAACCCAGTGTCGCGTTAGCCGTAACCGTTACAGCGGGGCTGGCCCCCGTCTCGTCAACCAATATTTCGACGTCGTAAAGTGATCCTGCGCGGATGCCCGAGTCGATTCCAAGATCGCCGATCCCGCTACCGACGGCCAAGTTGCCGTCCAGAAAGAGCGACCAGTCGCCGTTCGTTTTAAACAGGATTCCGAAATCGGTGTTGGTACCGTTGACAGAATTGGTTGCCGTGTCGCCCATACTGAAGCCTTGCCAATGATCAGCTGTAGCACCCGCTGTGACATCAATACGACCTTCGTAACTGAAAGAATATTTTCCTCCGGTCAGTGTTGGACCGAAATCTTCGCGTAGGTTGACTACCGCACCAGCTGCAGCAGCCGATGTGTTAAAAACAAGCCCATCATCGCCAGGTCCAAATGCATCATGGCCGATGACGGCGGGGCCAAGTTCGTTGTAGTCAGAGGTTGAAAATACTTGACGTGGGTATGCCAACTCATCATCCACGACCGTTAGAAGAGGATCCGAAACATCAAACGTATCCGAGAATACCGTAAAAGCTCCACCAAGATTACTAACCGTGGCAGATCCCGGCGAGCCGACTTGGCCATCCAAGGTGGTAAAGGCACCATTCAGCCCATTCGCGCTCAGGCGACCTAAGGTCCCCCCGGTGTTGGTACCCCACTCATGGGTTCTACCGACACCTGCACCGCCAGTTGGAGCACTGGCGAGAAGGTTTGCAGTCCCCAAAGTAGGCGGGGGACCATCGTACAAGTGAATCAATTCGCTAGAGCCACCTAAGCCAGAAAAAGTGGTGACGCCCGTGAACTGATCCTGCGTCAAGATCTGAACCGACGGAGCTAGGCCCCAGTCCGTACGGAAATGAGTCTCAGTCGAAGCAGCACCAGCAGCAAGAGTACTAGTACCTCGAAGGACGATGATCGACTCACCGCTGGCAACGGAGATTCCGTTGGGGAACACAGCCGTGGCGTTGTTGTCAACCGGACGGTCGACCCATTCGAAGCCATCAAGCAACGCAGCACTCGGACCCGTATTCGTCAGCTCCCACCAGTCCTGGCCCGCCAGTACGGGATTGGTACCACCTGGGGTACCGGCCACTTCGGTAATCACCAGATCGGCAAACGCCGACTGGGCTACCAAGCATAACGCCAGTGATGCCATGAAAAATTGTAACTTCATTAGTCACTCCTCCAAAAAAAGAATAGAAAACACTCAAAAATCCATACAACGTTCGACTCGTCCTCGAATCCACACTTTCGAAAAAAGTGTCAGGATCAACAGCTATAGCCTAGCGGCGTTCAGCCCATTCAATGGCTTGTTGCGGCCACCAGACGACTGCGACGCATGCCAGCGCCGACCGCCAACGCTATCATCACCAATGCACAACCTGCGGGTTCAGGCACTGCTGTTGCAGCGGAAATCGCGCTGGTCCCCAAGTTGCTTTGCCAGAGTAAAAAATCTTGTCCGTCGACATCGCCATCGGCATCGGCATCGCCTTCGGCGAGCGTCGTTCCAGTTCCAAAGCCACTTTCCCACACGGCGAGATCAGCAGCGTCGACGACCCCGTCCTCGTTGAAATCCGCGGTCAAGCTGACAGCGGGACCGAGTTCGGTGACGGTATGGTTGTCGTAACGGTTGTTGTAAACGTCGCCAGGAAGGGCGGATGCTCCGTTGAGAAAGGTTCGCAGCTCTTATAACCGGCTGATG